>NZ_JAHPJG010000013.1:0-203606 GCF_020515755.1 Pseudomonas sp. B20 | reverse complement strand
TGTCCGGGAAATACTTTTCGTGGCGCGCGGCGCAGCGTAAATCAGCCCGGCGCGCCTTGCTTATCGTGCCAGTGCTCTGCGTGAGGAACGAGAGGTGTCCGGGAGATACTTTTCGTGCCTATGCCCGGCGCGCCTTCTGTACAACCATCGACGGGAGTAAAACGACCATGCATTCAGACGCACTTTCCTGGGGCCACGGGCCTCGTCTGTTCGAAGTCTTCCTTGAGCCGACCTGCCCCTTTTCGGTGAAGGCCTTCTTCAAGCTCGATGAGCTGCTGGCTCAAGCCGGAGAAGACAGGGTCACGGTCAAAATCCGCCTGCAATCGCAGCCCTGGCACATGTTTTCGGGTGTCATCGTGCGCTGCATTCTGGCGGCTGCGACCCTTGAAGGCGGCAAGCAAAGCGCCAAGGCGGTCATGACGGCGGTTGCGTCGCACCGTGAGGAATTCGAGTTCGAACACCACGCCACCGGCCCGAACATGGATGCGACGCCCAACGACATCATCGCGCGCATCGAGCGTTACAGCGGCCTCGCGCTGGCGGAGGCTTTCGCCAATCCCGAGCTTGAGCAGGCCGTGAAATGGCATGCCAAATACGCTCGCCAGAACGGCATACACGTCTCGCCGACCTTCATGGTCGGCGGTCTTGTGCAGCCGGGCTTGAGCAGTGGCGACCCGGTATCGAAGTGGGTCGCGGAGATAGGTTGAGCGACGAGCTCAACCCAGCGCATCGATCCGCTCATTGATCCACTCGCGGCTGCGCGCCAGCGCCTTGCGCGCCAACGTGGTCGGGAAGTGGATGAAGCCGTGCGGCGACTCGGGCATGAGGTGCATTTCGACCTCTGCCGAGTCGGCCCAGCGCTCGGCCATTTGCAGTGTGTCATCCAGCAGCGGGTCGATCTCTCCGACGAACATCAGTGCGGGCGGAAGGCCGGTAAGATCGCCATACAGCGGTGACAGTGGCGGCTCGCGGCGTTTATCGTCGCTTCGGTCGGGGGTGAGCGCGCGCATGGCGCCGACCATGCCCGGACCGTCCAGCACCAGCGTCTCCGGCCCTGCGGTGCGCACGCTCTTGGTCCCCGTCAGGTCGTAGACGCCGTAGTACAAGACCGTACCCACTATCCGCTCGAGCAGATCAGGTCGGCTTTTCAATTTCAGAAGCGTGGCTGCGGCAAGATGCCCGCCAGCGGATTCGCCGACCACGATAACCGGCAGGCCGGCAAACTCCTCGCAGTCTTTGCCCAACAGCCAGCAGGCGGCGGAAAAACAATCCTCCATCAGGCCCTCGATGGGGGTTGTCACAGCAAGTCGATAATCAACCGAAACAATGGCCACGTCGCAGGCGTTAACCATGCCGACGTTGAGATCATCGTTCATCTGGGCGTTGCCGATCACCCATCCGCCGCCGTGGATATCGAACACCACGCCCCGGGGTTTGCCTTTGGGGCGGATGATGCGCACGGGTACCGGTACGTTACCCGAGCTGACCGTTCTTTTCTCGATGCGAAGGTCATGCCCTCCCGGTTTCAGGGCACTGCCGATCTGCGCTGCACGCAACAGCGCCTGAATCAGCCGGGGCGTGACGCGATTGCGAATCTGGAAACGCGGCATACGCGCGAGGGTTTTATTAAACCGTCGTACTTCTACCAACTCCTGCTCACTGCAAGGCCAAGGCTGTTTTGTGTCCAATTTCTGCTCTCTTGTCAGGCTGACGTATGCAGGGGCGCGCAACGCTGTTTGCCCCCACCTGTACCTGAGAGGCTCTCAGTCGTAGAACGGTTCAACGGATGCCCGACTGCCCACGAAAAAACTGTCCGCGACCAGCCGCAACGGTTGCAGGTCCAGGTCACTGGCTGTATCGCCAATCAGCTGCTGGAAGTGGCGATACACCGCGGCGTACTCGCCCTCTTCCGAAACAGACTGACGCACGCCGTCGATACTCAACAGCGCACCGCCGTTGTCCAGGCGCAACGTGCCTTCGGCGCAGCGAATCTCGATGCTCCAGAGTTCGTCGTGACCATGGTCGAAATCGAACTCGGCGCGGACATCGAGATGGCGCGTGTCGGACATTTTGATGGACGCAGCGATAGGCGACTGGCAATTGCTCGGCACGCGCAGTTCGGCAGACTCGACGAACAATGGCAGTGGCAGCAGGTGCGTCACGATCGACAGGGCATTGATGCCCGGATCGAACACGCCCAGGCCACCGGGCTGCCAGATCCACGCCTGACCGGGGTGCCATTTGCGCACGTCTTCTTTCCAGTCGATCTGCACGCTCTGCAGGGTGCGGGTGGACAACCACTCACGCGCCGCTTCGATACCCTGCGCGTAACGCGAATGCCAAGCGAACAGACCGCTGACGCCCTGCTCTTGCACCTGGGTCACCAACGCCATCGCCTCACCCAGGGTCGCGCACGGCGGCTTCTCGACCAGCACGTGTTTGCCGGCCGCCAACGCCTCTTGCACCAGGGCAAAGCGACCTTGCGGGGGCGTACAGAACGCAATGGCGTCAACCTGCAGCCCGCTCGCAAGCAGTTCGCCCAGGGATTTGAAATTCTCTACCCCGGCGCACGGCTGGCCTTGCGTAGCCACGGCCACCAGCTCAAACGCGGGATTGGCGTGGATCGCAGGGACGTGTTGATCCTGCGCAATCTTGCCGTAGCCCACCAGACCGAGACGAATCGGTTGCATACATGACTCCTGAGTTTTTGTAATTATCGTGCGGCACAGTAAACCAGATGTTAATCGTGGTCGGTAAGGGGCATCGGCGCGGGAGCTGTTTTCGTCCAGTGGCCAGCCGATCTCACATTCGATAATCTTCAGTGCCTGCTCAGGCCCCTGCGATTCTGCAGTTCAGAATGCTCCGCATCCTATTTGGTTTAACTTCACGAGCGCAGAACCACGCCATCACTCAATAGTCTTAGCCTTGCAGTCATTGCCTTGTATAGTTGCCCTCTTCATCTCAGGAGCTTTCCATGCGCATTCCTTCTCGCTTGATCGGTGGCGTTCTGGTCGCCACGTTGCTGACTCAGATTTCGGCCTGCGGCAGCATTTTCTATCCTGATCGTCGTGGTCAGATCGATGGCAAGGTGGACCCGGCCATTGCGGCGCTGGATGCTTTCGCGCTGCTGTTCTATATCGTTCCGGGCGTGATTGCGTTTGCAGTGGACTTCGCCACTGGTGCGATCTATTACGGGCCCGGCGAGCATGCGCAGATTGATCCGCAAAAGCTGCAAAAAGCGCTCAAGGCTGACGGCAGTGTCGACAACACCAAGCTGCAGGCCATCATTGAAACCGAGCTGGGCCGTTCCCTGCCGTTGAACGACCCACGCCTGATCCAGCACAAAGGCAGTGTGGAACAACTGGCAGCGCTGGGCCTGGTCCCGGCCGCCTGATATAGATCCCTTTCAAGGAAGCGTCATGAGCACCACTGCCGAACATTCCCGACTGCTGCGTCTGGCGACGCGGGCCTCGCTGGCGGTTGCCACGACGCTGATCCTGGCCAAGGGCGTTGCCTGGTGGCTGAGCGGCTCGGTGAGCCTGCTGGCCGGTCTCACCGACTCGCTGCTGGATGGCGCCGCCTCGTTCCTCAACCTGCTGGCGGTGCATTACGCATTGCGCCCTGCCGATGACGATCATCGCTACGGACACGGCAAGGCGGAAGCGCTGTCGGGCATGGCGCAGGCGTTGTTCATCACCGTCAGTGGTGTGCTGATTGCCGTTCAGGCAGTCGAGCGCATCCAGAACCCGGAACCGCTGGGCGCGCCGCTGCTGGGCATGGTGGTGATGGTGGTTTCAATCGCGCTGACGATCGCACTGCTCACTCTGCAATACCGGGTGATCAAGGCGACCGGCTCGGCAGCGATCCGCGCTGATTCGCTGCACTACCGTTCAGACCTGCTGCTTAACGGCAGTATTCTGGTAGCGCTGACGCTGGCGTATTTCGGCTGGCAGCAGTTGGATGCTTACTTTGGCTTGGGCATCGCGGTGTATATCTTGTGGAGCGCCTTTCAAATCGCCCGCGAAACGATATCGGTGCTGATGGATGCGGAATTGCCCGCCGATGTCAGTACTCAAATGCTGGCACTGGCGTGCGAAGTACCGGGCGTGCTCGGGGCGCATGATCTGCGTACACGAATCTCCGGCAATCACTGGTTTGTGCAGTTGCACCTGGAGCTACCGGGCAGCCTGACGCTGTCGGTCGCCCACGCCATTTGTGATCAGGTGGCTGACGCCATTCACCAGCAATTCCCGAAGGCCGAAGTGCTGGTACACGCCGACCCTCAGGAAGTCGTCAAGCAGGCCAGTGCCTGACCGCAATCAGTTGACGCTGTAACCTCGCCCCGCCAGGCACGCGCCCATCGAGCGACGATACAGATCGACCACGTCAGGCGGCGGCTGGCCGGTGACATTGGCCGGGTCGAAACCGCTTTGCTCCGCAGCCCAGCGGTAGCACTGGTATTTATCCAGCTCGACCTGCTGCGGGCTCTGCCCGTTTGCAGGGTAGGCCACCGGATCGTAGCCATTGCCCTGCTGTTCGGCCGGCGGAGCCTGATACACGGCTTCGTTCTGCGGCGGATTGACCACCACGTAGTCCTGACTGTCCGGCTGGTAGGCGTAATAGGTCCCGGCAGCCAGAAACAGCAGGCTGCTGCCGATCCATACTTCCTGAGAGTAGGACGGTAGTCTGCTGACACGCACGCCGTAGGGCGGTGTCACCACGACATAACGCGGGCCTTGCGGGCGATACCAGTAGCCACCCGAGTAGTAATAGTCCTGACCACGATAGGGAATACGCGAGTAGCCACCCGGTACGCGATCTATCGCATGGCCAGGCCGATATTGCGGACCTGGCCCCCAGCCATTGCCGTGCCCGTCGGGACGCCCTTCCCAACGGTCATTGGGGCGACCGTTGCCGGCCTGCCAGTTGCGGTTGTTGCCGCGTGGAATGTCCTGGTAATAGCCCTGACGCGGCGGCTGGGTTTGCCACGCCTCTTTCGGGCCGCTCTGGATCGGCAGGTTGTCCTGGGCCTGGCGCAACTGCTGACGCTGCTGGTTTTGCTGCTGCTGAATCTGGCGCTGCTGATCACGCTGTTGCTGCTCGATCTGCTGTTGCTGCTGGCGCTCGACGTTGCGCTGCTGAAGCTGCTGTTGCTGGATCTGCTGCTGTTGCTGACGTTCGACCTGACGCTGCTGATTCTGCTGTTCCTGAATCTGGCGTTGCTGATTGGTCTGCTGTTGGTTGATCTGCTGTTGCTGCTGACGCTCGACCTGGCGCTGCTGGTTTTGCTGCTGCTGGATCTGCCGCTGCTGATTGTTCTGCTCTTGAGCACGCTGCTGTTGCTGCTGACGCTGCTGCGCGTTTTCACCGGGGCTGCCGTAAAGCGGATTGCGCGGTGGTTCATCACGTTCGTCGGCCAGCGCCTGAGCACTGATGCTCAGACACAACAGACTTACACCCGCAAACTGCCAGATGCCAGATTTCATGCTTTCCTCACTAGAGCGCGGGTTGACGTCATTAAGACTGTTTAAGCGTAGCGCCGTTCTGCGCACTTTATCAGCAGACAAAGAAAAGGGGACCAAATGGCCCCCTTGAGATACTTCGTCCTGGCGCAGCGCTTTTGACGCTGGCTCACCTCATGCCGTCTTCTGGACAGTATGTAGCCCGGGGGCCTGGCCCACCCTGTCGGGTGGGAGGCCGCGACTGGCCTGATTCGGCGGGTCGCGCTGGACGCTGTGTCCGGGCAGTGATTCTGTTTAAAAGAATAGGCCTGAGGCTGAGGCAGAAGATTGCTAATATTGCGGATTAAAACATTACTTGCGCAATTTTTGACTTCAGATGAATAATCCAGCGCAATTGAATTGATAATGGGGTGCATCGTGAGCAAGCTCGACAGATACGACCTGAGCATTTTGGCTGAATTGCAACGGGACGCACGGATATCCAACCAGGAATTGGCCGAACGCATTGGTCTGTCGCCGTCACCCTGCTCGCGCCGGGTCAAGCAACTGGAAGACGACGGTTATATCGTGCGCCAGGTTGCCCTGCTGGATCGCAAGAAACTGGGTCTGAACCTGACCGCCTACGTGCTGATCGGCATGGACCGACACACCCCCGAGCGTTTCGAGAACTTCGAGCAGCAGATCCGCAACCTGCCTCAGGTACTGGAATGCAGCCTGGTGACCGGTATGGACGCGGACTATCAACTGAAAGTGGTGGTGCCGGACATGGATCACTATCAGAAACTGCTGCTGGGCCATCTGACCCGCATCGAAGGCGTGACCAGCGTCAAATCGAGCTTTGTGCTCAATCAAGTGCTGGCCAGCACCGAAATGCCGCTGACTCACCTGCGCAACTGAGCCAGCACCGGCATTACAGTTTTGCGGCGACTTCCCTGTACTGGCCCTGATCAAGGCCCTCAAGCGTCCAGTCGCCAATCCTGACCCGCACCAGGCGCAGGGTCGGCAAGCCGACTGCAGCAGTCATGCGCCGCACTTGCCGATTGCGCCCTTCCTTGATCACCAGCTCCAGCCAGCTTGTCGGCACGCTCTTGCGAAAGCGCACGGGCGGGTTGCGCGGCCAGAGTTGCGGCTCATCGAGCTGCCGCGCTTCGGCGGGCAAGGTCGGCCCGTCGTTGAGCTGGACACCGTCGCGCAAGTGCTGCAATTGCTCATCGCTCGGCTCGCCTTCGACCTGCACCCAGTAGGTCTTGGCCAGCTTGTGCTTGGGATCGGCAATGCGCGCCTGCAACTGGCCGTCGTTAGTCAATAGCAGCAAACCTTCGCTGTCGCGATCCAGGCGCCCGGCCGGATAGATGCCGGGGATCTTGATGAAGTCCTTGAGCGTGGCCCGCCCCTCCTCATCGCTGAACTGGGTCAGTACATCGAAAGGCTTGTTGAACAGGATCAGCTTCGGCTCGGCCGGTGGCGCTTTGGCGACACGCCGGGCAGCACCTTCCGGTTTGGAGGCAGGACGGCGGGAATCGGGGCGTTGGGTGCGGGACATGAGAATTCGGCAATCGGAAAACAGAAAGGGCCACTTTAGTGGCCCTTGGTGCAAATACCAATCTATTAACGGCAAGCCATCAACGGAATGGCGGCTCGTCGAAGCTGCGCAGTTTGCGTGAGTGCAGCGAGTTCAGCTCGGTGCGCAGCAGGTCCAGCGCAGCAATACCGATCTTCAAATGCTGGCTCACCGCACGCTCATAGAACGCATTCGCCGAACCCGGCAGCTTGATTTCGCTGTGCAACGGTTTGTCGGATACGCACAGCAACGTGCCGTAAGGCACACGCAGGCGATAACCCTGAGCGGCGATGGTGCCACTTTCCATGTCGACCGCCACTGCGCGCGACAGGTTGATCAGCGGACGTTCCTGAGCCCAGCGCAGTTCCCAGTTACGGTCGTCATAGGTCAACACCGTGCCGGTGCGCAGGCGCTTCTTGAGCTCTTCACCGCGCTCGCCGGTAATCTGCGCAGCCGACTCCTGCAAGGCCAGTTGCACTTCGGCCAAGGCCGGAATCGGGATATGCGGCGGCAGTACACGGTCGAGAATGCCGTCGCGACGCATGTAGGCGTGAGCCAGCACGTAGTCGCCAATGGTCTGCGACTGACGCAGGCCGCCGCAGTGACCGATCATCAGCCAGCAATGCGGACGCAGCACCGCGAGGTGATCGGTGATGTTCTTGGCGTTGGACGGGCCGACGCCGATATTGACCAGCGTCACGCCGTGACCGTCTTCGGCGATCAGGTGGTAGGCCGGCATCTGATAGCGGTGCCAGACCACGCTGGCGACGATGGCCTGCGCTTCGTCCTGGCCCATGCTCTTGTCGACTACCACGTTACCCGGCAGGACCATGCGCACGAAACGCGGGTCTTCGCGGAGCTTTTCCAGGCCGTGCAGAATGAACTGATCGACATAGCGATGGTAGTTGGTCAGCAGAATCCACGGCTGCACATGGCGCCAGTCACTGCCGGTGTAATGCACCAGACGGCGCAGCGAGAAATCCACCCGCGCAGCGTCGAACAGCGCCAGTGGCAGCGGGTCGACGTTGGCCCAGTCGTAAAGGCCATCGGCAATGCCATCGGTGGCAGCCGACAGGTCGGTGCTCGGGAACACCCGTGCCAGCGCCGCAGCGGTGACGCCGGTGCCGGCGAGCTCATCGCCCTGCTCGACCACGTAAGGATAAGGAATGCTCTGCTCGCTCATGCCGACTTCGACCGTCACGGTGAAATCGTTCATCAGCGGGACAAGTTGTTCGAGCAGGTATTTTTTGAAGGCCTTGGGCTGCGTGACGGTGACGCTGTAGGTGCCCGGCAGTTGCACCTTGGCGTAGGCGCGCGTGGTCACCGGCACTTCGCCCTGGCATTTGTAGACCAGGCGCAGTTCCGGATAGCTGAATTGCGCGCGCTCTTCGGCGGTGGGTTCGACGCGGTCTTTCAGGTAGCGCTTGAGCGCCTGACTCAGCGCACTGGTGGCGCGTTCATGCAGCTCGGCGAGCCGTTCTACAGCCTGCTCGGCGGTGTCGACAACAACAAAGGCTTGGGTCACGATTCATGTCCTGTCTGATCTTGCAGACGTGCATCGTAACGGGTTCGCGTGCTCATGCCACCTGTGGCGAGGCCCTTTGCAGCAATGTTTCTACGTCAACGCCCTTGGGCAATGCGCCATACACCCGCGCGCCGGACACCAGTCGACCGGCAATGAAGCCGTCACTGACCGCCGCGTTACCCGCTTCCAGCAGCAACTTGCCCTGCAAGGCGATGGCGATGTCTTCGGTCAGTTGGCGGGCGCGGTACTGGATGTCGCCGGTGTCCCGAAACGCGGCCTTGAGCGTGCCGATGTGCGCCGCCAGATGCCGGTCGCCATGCCCGTCGCCCAGTTCGTCGAACAGCGCATCGAGCGCGCCGGGCTCTTTGGACAGGGTTCGCAGCACATCCAGGCATTGCACGTTGCCGGAGCCTTCCCATGTCGAGTTGACCGGCGCTTCGCGGTACAAGCGGGGCAGAATGCTGTCCTCGACATAACCGGCGCCGCCCAGGCACTCGGCGGCTTCGTTGATCATGGCCGGGGCGCGCTTGCAGATCCAGTATTTGCCCACTGCCGTGACCAGGCGCACGAAACGCTTTTCGTGATCATCATCCTGGTGGTCAAGCGCGCGCCCCATACGCAGGGTCAGGGCCAGCGCGGCCTCGCTTTCCAGTGCCAGGTCAGCCAGCACGTTCTGCATCAACGGCTGCTCGGCGAGCAACCGACCACTGACCGCACGGTGCGCGCAATGATGCGTTGCCTGGGTCAGCGCCTGACGCATCAGGGCGCTGGAGCCGATCATGCAGTCGAAACGGGTCATGGCGACCATTTCGATGATGGTCGGCACGCCGCGCCCTTCCTCACCGATCATCCACGCCAGCGCGCCACGAAACTCGACTTCGCTGGAGGCGTTGGACCAGTTGCCGAGCTTGTTTTTCAGGCGCTGAATGTAGAACTCGTTACGCGTGTCGTCCGGCCGGTGGCGCGGCAGCAGAAAACAGCTGAGGCCCTTGTCGGTCTGCGCCAGGGTCAGGAAGGCATCGCACATGGGCGCCGAGCAGAACCATTTGTGCCCGACCAGTTCGTAGGCCTGGCCGGGACCGCCTGACCCCACCGGGAACGCACGCGTGGTATTGGCCCGCACGTCGGTGCCGCCCTGCTTCTCGGTCATGGCCATGCCGATGGTCGCGCCGTTCTTGTGCGCAATGCCCACGTTGCGTGGCTCGTACTCAGTCGACAGCACCTTGGGCAGCCAGATTTCAGCCAGGTCCGGTTGCAGCCTGAGCGCAGGCACGCTGGCGAAGGTCATGGTCAGCGGACAGCCGCTGCCGGGGTCTGCCTGGGTGTGCAGATAACTCATCGCCGCGCGTGCGACATGCGCGCCGGGCTGCGGATCGGTCCATGGCAACGACGGGATGCCGTGCTCGATGGCCGTACTCATCAACTGGTGATACGCCGGGTGGAATTCGACCAGGTCTATGCGGTGCCCGTAGCGGTCATGGCTGACAAACTCGGGCTTGTGCTGATTAGCCAGAAAACCCGCCGCCATCAGCGGGCCACCTGCCAGGGCACCGTAGGCATCGATACGCGGCTGCGCCCAGCCCGCCCCGAATCGGCTGCTCCACTCCTGAAGCGGCACGTCGATACGGTAAAGGTTTGCCCCGTCGAGCGGCGGCGGTTGATTGGTGACTTCGTGGGTTTCGGCGAATTGATTCAGGTTCATGAGCCATCTCCTGCCTGAGTACACGCAACATGCACTCAGTGAACCACGCGCTCGGCCCTCGCAAAAGTGCCGTAGCCGCCTAACCCTCGGCGCTTTCAGCTGATGACGCTATAAGGCCGCTTATATCCCCCATTGAGCCTTGAGTTCAGGCGCCCTGCGCACTGCGCCCGGCACGACCATCAGCATCGGGACGCTCAGCGTGAAACAGCTGCCCTTGCCGGGCTCGGAACGATGACTCAATTCGCCGCCCTGCAGCTCGACCAGTTTCCGGCAGATCGCCAGGCCGATGCCCAGCCCTCCGTACTCACGGGTCATGGAGCCGTCGACCTGAAAGAAATGCTGATACAGCCGGGCTTCGTCCAGGCGGCTGAAGCCGATACCGCTGTCCATCACTTCGACCCGCAGGTACAAACGCTCCAGGTCCTGCGGATGACCACTGAAACGCACTTGCACTGCGCCCTTGCGGGTGAACTTGATGGCGTTGTCCACCAGACACTCGATGCACTGGTAGAGCTTGCTCGCGTCGCCGCGAAGGCTCGGCGGCAGTTTATCGTCCAGATCGAGCGTCAATATCAGGCCCTTGGCATGAGCCGCGCCGCTGAAGCGCTCCTCCAGCCTGTCGGCCAGATCCTCGGGCGCAAACGACTCGCAGTCGGCGTACAGCACACCGGCCTGCAGCTCGGTGAGGGTCAGGATGCCGTTGATCATGCTCATCATGTCGCGCGCCGAACTGGCGGCGGTTTGCTGATACATCTCGACTTCGTCGTCCATGTCCAGCGTCTGCATGACCTCCAGCGAGCCGATCACCCCGTTCATCGGCGTGCGCAGCTCATGGGTGAGCGTGGCCAGGAACTCGTCCTTCAGCCGGTTGCTGTTGGCCAGTTGCTGGTTGAGACGTTCAAGATCCTGACCGGCAGCCAGCAAGGTTTGCGCCTGTTGCCGGCGGGCGTGGTTGATACGGTCGGCCAGCGCCATCGACAGGAAGGCCATCTCCAGCACCGTGCCGATGTGCGAGGCGTACATGGTCAGGAAGGTATTGGGCAGATAGCCGAGCAGCATCAAGCCGAAGATCAGCCCGCTGACCATGAACACCGACCAGGCGAGCACAAAATAGCGCCCGACCCTTTCGCCTTTGACAACCGCAACGATACCCGCCAGGTAGATCGTCACGGCGCCTGCCATGACCAGCTGAGCCGCGCCGCGCAGGGCCGGCCCGTAGCTGAGGAACAAGGCCATGCCCATGACCAGTACGGCAGCGCCGATGACCGCCAGCAGCAGCCGGTCCAGCCAGCGGCTCAATTGTGCCGTGCCCAGAAAGCTGCGCGAAAACTGGCAGGCGAATAACGTCGCCAGCGATATCAGGAAGGGGGTCGACGCATTCGCCCACCAAGGGCTGTCAGGCCACAGGTATTCGATGGCAACGCCGTTGATCGACATCTGGTAAAGCCCGAACGAGGCGACGTACAGCAGGTAATACAGGTAATCCACCTCACGAACGCTGAGGTAGATGAACAGGTTGTAGACCAGCATGCCCAGCAGCACGCCGTAGATCAGACCGAAGACGTAAACCTTGGAGGGCTGCGCATCCAGATAGGCGTGGGTGGACCAGAGGTAGAGCGGTGCCTGAACAGCGCCTTCGCTGCGAATACGCATGTACAGGGTTCGCGTCTGGCCCGGCGGCAGGTCCAGCTGGAAGAGGTAGTTGTTCTGGGCGAACTGACGGCTGGAGAACGGCAGCATATCGCCGGTATGCCAGGCGCGAGTGGGCTGCCCGTCGGCATCCGGGCCGTAGAAGTCAATGTGGTCCATTGGCGGATAGGCCAGTTCCAGCAGCCAGTCGTTATGAATGCTGGCATCTGTGGGGCGATAGGTCAGCTCGACTTTCAGCCAGAAGGCCGAACGCGAATACCCGGCGTTGAAGGTTCCGGCAGGCACGGGCTGAAAGGCACCGGCGCGAGCGGCGGCGCTGACGCTTTCGATGGTCGCCTCGCCGGTCGGGTCCTCGAATACCTGAATGGCACGGCCCAACGGCAGAAAACGAGTGTTTTCATCAAACTCGACTGCATGACTCTGCAACGGCAGCCAAAGAGCCAGAATGATCAACAGATAGCGCATTGAAGCCCCAAGGTAGGTCGTCGCGTTCAATCCATCCATTGATTACGACGTCCCGCAAATTTCTATCCTTGAAACAGGCTAATGATTCAAACACACCATTGAACGTGCACATGTACCGGCAGACATCAGTAAGCACCCGAACCGTCACTCGTCAGCCTTGCCACTCAAGCATAGCCGCTAATAGCTGAAAGACAGTATCGCGATCAAAATCA
Source organism: Pseudomonas sp. B20 (assembly GCF_020515755.1). NCBI lineage: Bacteria > Pseudomonadati > Pseudomonadota > Gammaproteobacteria > Pseudomonadales > Pseudomonadaceae > Pseudomonas > Pseudomonas sp. B20. The sequence goes on along the minus strand of NZ_JAHPJG010000013.1, from coordinate 191,029 downwards.
AGGCAATAGCTCTATATCGGTGACTGCAGAGCAAACATGAGTACTTTTTAAGGTTTTGTCGAGCCCGCCGTCGTCGTCGATTGACCTCGATCCGCAAGAAAAAACCGGCACCCCGAGCGGCCCGCGAAAGGTTTAGTGATAAGCTCGCGCACCATGAATATCTATAGCTCCCGCCCCGTAGTCCTTTGCCTGTCCGGCCACGACCCTAGTGGCGGTGCCGGTATGCAGGCCGATATAGAAGCCCTGCTCGCCCAAGGCTGCCATGCCGCTCCGGTGATTACCGCGCTCACCGTGCAAGACACGGTGAACGTCAGTGATTTCCGCGTGCTGGATCGCGACTGGGTGATGGCGCAAGCCAATGCAGTCCTCAATGATTCGAGCGTAGCAGCCGTCAAGCTGGGCATGCTGGGCTCGCTGGAAATGGTCGATACGGTCGTCGAACTGCTCCTGGCCCACCCGCATTTGCCCATGGTCTGTGATCCGGTGCTACGCGCTGGCGGCGGCGGCAGGCTGGGCAAGGACGAGGTCGGCTACGCCATGCGCGAGCGCCTGTTACCGCTGTCGACCATCGCCACGCCGAACCTTCCGGAGGCCCGCATCCTCGCCGAGCTGCCCGAAGGCACTGCGGATGAATGCGCTGACAAACTACTGCCGTTTTGTGAATATCTGTTGATCACTGGCGGTCATGGTGATGAACAGCAAATCCATAACCGCCTGTACCTGCGCGGCGGCCAGACCCACACCTTCGTCTGCGAACGTCTGCCCGGCAGTTACCACGGCTCTGGCTGTACCCTGGCCAGCGCACTGGCCGGGCGCATCGCTCAGGGGCAGGAACTGGTCAGCGCGGTGAAGTCGGCACTCGACTACACCTGGCGAACCCTGAGGGATGCCGAACAGTTGGGCCGGGGGCAATTCGTGCCACGTCGGCTGCCGCTGGATTTTTGCTCGTAACACATCGCCATGAGGGTCGATTCATGAAACTGCGTGGCCTGTATGCCATTACCGACAGCCAGTTGCTGTCCGGCAAATTCCTGTCTTACGTCGAAGCTGCGCTGGACGGCGGCGTGACGCTGCTGCAATACCGCGACAAGAACAGTGACGAGTCCCGCCGTCTGCGCGAAGCGACCGAACTGCTCAAACTCTGCGAACGCTACAAGACCCGGCTGATCATCAACGATGACGCTGAGCTGGCTGCGCGCCTGGGGGTAGGCGTGCACTTGGGGCAGTCCGACGGCTCGCTGCCCGATGCCCGCGCCCTGCTGGGGCACAAGGCGATCGTCGGGGCTACTTGTCATGGCCGCGTGGAATTGGCCGAGCAAGCCAAGGCTGATGGCGCGACGTACGTGGCATTTGGCAGGTTCTTCAATTCACAGACCAAGCCCGGCGCCCCCGCCGTGCCGCTGGACCTGATCGCTCAGGTGCGTGCCAGGGTCCATCTGCCGATCGCGGTGATTGGCGGCATTACCCTGGAGAACGCGCCGCAACTGGTCGAGCACGGCGCCGACCTGCTCGCCGTGGTGCACGGTTTGTTCGGCGCTGAAAATACCCAGGAAGTGACCCGCCGGGCACGTGCATTCACGGCGCTGCTGTAGAGCGCAATCACTGTGGGCGCGAAGCGTCGCCCGGCTCGCTCCCACAAGTACGTGGATCCTCATTCGCAGCCGCGCTTCATTTGATATAGTGCGCGTTCCTGCGCCTTCTCTGGCTCATGCCACCCAATAAAGCAGCCCACCCTGAAGCTGCCCGCCTCGGCTGACTCCAGCGTAGACACGAATTCCCCGTTTCAAAGCAGAGACCCGATCATGTCCCGTTCCGAAACACTGTTCGCCAACGCCCAAAAACACATCCCCGGTGGCGTCAATTCGCCGGTTCGCGCCTTCAAGAGCGTGGGTGGCACGCCGCTGTTCTTCAAGCACGCTGCGGGCGCCTACGTGACTGACGAAGACGACAAGCGTTATGTGGATTACGTCGGCTCCTGGGGCCCGATGATTCTTGGCCATAGCCACCCCGACGTGCTCGACGCCGTGCGCAGCCAGCTGGAACACGGCCTGTCCTACGGCGCACCGACGGCCATGGAAACCGAAATGGCCGACCTGGTCTGCGAACTGGTGCCGTCCATGGAAATGGTCCGCATGGTCAGCTCGGGCACTGAAGCGACCATGAGTGCGATTCGCCTGGCCCGTGGCTTCACCGGCCGCGACAGCATCCTCAAGTTCGAAGGCTGCTACCACGGTCACTCCGACAGCCTGCTGGTCAAGGCCGGCTCCGGCGCACTGACCCTGGGCGTGCCCAGCTCGCCTGGCGTACCTGCAGCCTTCGCGAAACACACCCTGACCGTGCCGTTCAACAACCTCGACGCCGTGCGTGACCTGCTGGCCGAAGTGGGTCAGGAAGTAGCGTGCATCATCGTCGAGCCAGTGGCTGGCAACATGAACTGTGTGCCGCCCGCGCCTGGCTACCTGCAAGGGCTGCGCGACCTGTGCGACGAGCACGGCGTGGTGCTGATTTTCGATGAAGTGATGACCGGTTTTCGCGTAGCCCTCGGCGGCGCACAGGCTTATTACGGCGTGACGCCCGACCTGAGCACCTTCGGCAAGATCATCGGTGGCGGCATGCCGGTCGGCTGTTTTGGCGGCAAACGCGAAATCATGTCGCACATCGCACCGCTTGGCCCGGTCTATCAGGCCGGCACCCTGTCGGGCAACCCGCTGGCGATGGCGGCCGGCCTGACCACCCTGCGCCTGATCAGCCGTCCCGGCTTTCACGACGAACTGAGCGACTACACCCGTCGCCTGCTCGAAGGTCTGCAACAGCGCGCCGATGCAGCCGGTATCCCGTTCGTGACGACTCAGGCCGGCGGCATGTTCGGCCTGTACTTCAGCGAAGCCGAAGAAATCGTCACCTTCGAAGACGTGATGACCAGTGACTCCGAGCGCTTCAAGCGTTTCTTCCACCTGATGCTGGACGGCGGTGTGTACCTGGCGCCTAGCGCCTTCGAAGCAGGCTTCACTTCTATCGCCCATGGCGATGCCGAGCTGAAACTGACCCTGGATGCCGCAGAAAAGGCCTTCGCTGCGTTGAAATAAGCTCGTCAGGCATCACTCGCGCAGGGTGTCAGTGAACCGGCGCGAGTGATGACTGCGAATGAAACTGAACGTTAAGTATGCATTTTGCTTCTACAATGCAATGCGAACGCTGCACAGACACGCTGACGACCATCCTCTTTCAGGTAATACGCCCGTAAAAAAGGCTGTTTTCAGGCCGTGTAGCAGAAAATCCGTAAAGACTTTGTAAGGTTGGCTCTGCTTATTTCATAATGCGCAGCCAGCACGTTTAGCTGGTCGGGCATGCCCGCACCTTTTTCAGAGGTAAGTCGACTCCCATGAACCGCACCGGCCGCACCCTTGTATTGGGCTGCCTGTTGCTTGTCTATCCCCTGCTGGCAAGTGCCGGCGGCAACTCGTTGTTAGTACCGGCGATGGGTCGTTGCACCCTCAATACCCAGCCAGAGAACCTGCCTGCAGCGCTTGAAGCCTGCCAGCAGGCCGCCAAGGGTGGGGACGCGCAGGCACAGTACGAGTTGGGTGAGTTCTATTACGAGGGCAAAAATGCACCTCGCGATTTGCCGCAGGCGTTGAGTTATTTCGAGCAGGCTTCACTGCAGGGCCATGCCCAGGCGCAGTATCAACTGGGCTTGATGTTCAGCCGTGGCGAAGGTGTGCAGGCCAATAACATTCAGGCGTACATCGTGCTGAAGATGGCCGCGGTCAACGGTTCGGAAGAGGCGCTGGACGCTGCCGACGAAGTGTCGGCGAAGATGCCGCGTGACGAACTCGAAGTGGCGACTCAGGTACTCGGCCAGATTTTCCGCAAATACCTGCTTGAACTGCAGACCGCCGAAGGGCGCAGTCCTTTCTCTCCGTTGCCCTGATCAGGAATCTTTCAGGGCAATCACGATTCACACCTGCAACGCTTACTTTTCCGGCATCGGCATGGGGAACGGCATCACATTGCTGGTGCCGCGCGCTTCGCTGATTTTCGGTGTGCCCATACGCTCGACTTCATCAATGCGCACAATCGAATGCATCGGCACGAAACTGCGCACCACGCCTTCGAACTGGGCCTTGAGTTTCTCTTCGCTGGGGTCCACCACAACGGTCGTGCGCTCGCCGAAGACGAATTCTTCAACTTCCAGAAAACCCCACAGATCACTTTGGTAGATCTGCTTGGCGTACATCTCGAACACCTGTCCCTGGTTGAGGAAAATCACCTTGTAGATTGGAGCTTCGCGTTTGGTCATAACGGGCGGGTAACGATCAGAGATGAAAAAGGGGCACGGACTATAGCATGTCCGCCCGCCTCGTCGGACAGCCGACGCTAGGAACCCGAGCCCTTCATCCTTATAATGCGCGGTTCACTGACACGGTTGATCATCACGCATGGCCAAAAAGCTTTATATCGAAACCCACGGTTGCCAGATGAACGAGTACGACAGCTCGCGCATGGTCGACCTGCTGGGCGAACATCAGGCCCTGGAAGTCACCGCTCGCGCGGAAGACGCCGACGTGATCCTGCTCAATACCTGCTCGATTCGTGAGCGCGCCCAGGACCGGGTGTACTCCCAGTTGGGCCGCTGGCGTGAGCTGAAGCTGGCCAATCCGGAAATGGTCATCGCTGTCGGCGGCTGCGTGGCCAGCCAGGAAGGCGCAGCCATTCGTGATCGCGCGCCCTACGTGGACGTGGTGTTCGGCCCGCAGACCCTGCACCGCCTGCCGGAAATGATCGACGCCGCACGCGTGACCCGCTTGCCGCAGGTCGACGTCTCGTTCCCGGAAATCGAAAAATTCGACCACTTGCCCGAGCCGCGCGTCGATGGCCCGAGCGCTTATGTATCGGTGATGGAAGGCTGCAGCAAATACTGCACGTTCTGCGTGGTGCCCTACACCCGCGGCGAAGAAGTCAGTCGTCCGTTCGACGACGTGCTGAGCGAAGTGATCCACCTGGCCGAAAACGGCGTGCGTGAAGTCACCCTGCTGGGGCAAAACGTCAACGGTTATCGCGGCACCACCCACGACGGCCGCGTTGCAGACCTGGCGGACCTGATCCGCGTAGTCGCCGCCGTCGATGGCATCGACCGCATTCGCTATACCACCTCGCACCCGCTGGAGTTTTCCGACAGCCTGATCCAGGCCCACGCGGAAGTCCCGGAACTGGTCAAACACCTGCATCTGCCCGTGCAGTCGGGCTCCGACCGCATTCTGGCGGCGATGAAGCGCAACCACACCACGCTGGAATACAAGTCCCGCTTGCGCAAGCTCAGGGCCGCTGTGCCGGGCATCAGTATCAGTTCCGACTTCATCGTCGGCTTCCCCGGCGAAACCGAAAAGGATTTCGATAACACCATGAAGCTGATCGAGGACGTGGGTTTCGACTTCTCGTTTTCGTTCGTCTACAGCCCACGCCCGGGCACGCCCGCCGCGGACCTCAAGGACGACACGCCGGAAGCCCTGAAGAAAGAGCGACTGGCCGCGCTGCAACATCGTCTGAACCAGCAGGGTTTCGAGATCAGCCGGCAGATGGTGGGCAGCACCCAGCGCATTCTGGTGACCGACTACTCGAAGAAAGACCCAGGCGAACTGCAGGGGCGCACCGAGAACAACCGGATCGTCAATTTTCGCTGCGACAACCCCAAATTGATCGGGCAGTTTGCCGATGTACACATCGATGATGCGCAGCCTCACTCGTTGCGCGGCTCGCTGCTACAGTAAAGCTTGAGTGTCGCCGCAGAAACGAATCGCCGAATGAATTCGTTTCTGCGCGGTCCCTACCATTGAGCACGGTGAATCCCTGGCGCAGCCTTTAACAAGGCAAAGCTTTCGCACAACCAGCGCTAGGGGTATTCTTCAATACATCTCAATTGCCGCCGGACGGCCATTAAACGACCTTGAACGCACCCATAGAACCTCATCGTTTCACCCTCGAGCCTTTCGAGGCCCATCGTTTCGCCAACTTGTGCGGGCAACTCGACGAGCACTTGCGCCTGATCGAGCAACGCCTGGACATCGAGATCCGCAATCGCGGCAATCAATTCGAGCTCATTGGCGACCCCAAACAAAATCATTCCGCCGAGAACCTGCTGCGCCGTCTGTACCGGGAAACCAAAGGTACCGAGCTGACGCCGGACATGGTTCACCTGTTCCTCCAGGAATCGGGGGTGGACGGCCTCGACAATCACCCTGCCGCCGAAGTCGGCGTCTCGCTGCGCACCAAAAAGGGCATGATTCGCCCGCGCGGCCTGAACCAGCAGCGTTACGTCAAGGAAGTCCTCAGCAACGACATCAACTTCGGCATCGGCCCTGCGGGTACCGGCAAGACCTACCTGGCAGTGGCCTGCGCGGTGGATGCACTGGAGCGCGAGCAGATCCGACGCATCCTGCTGGTGCGCCCGGCGGTCGAGGCTGGCGAGAAGCTGGGCTTCCTGCCCGGCGATCTGGCGCAGAAGATCGACCCGTACCTGCGCCCGCTGTATGACGCGCTGTACGAGATGCTCGGTTTCGAATACGTCGCCAAGCTGATCGAGAAGCAGGTCATTGAAGTGGCACCGCTGGCTTACATGCGCGGACGCACCCTTAATAACAGCTTCATCATTCTCGACGAAAGTCAGAACACCACCGTCGAGCAGATGAAGATGTTCCTGACCCGTATCGGCTTCGGCTCCACGGCCGTGATCACCGGCGATATCACCCAGGTCGACCTGCCCAAGGGCACTCGCTCCGGGCTGACGCACGTCATCGATGTGCTCAAGGACGTGCCGGGCATCAGCTTCACGCATTTCAAACCCAAGGATGTGGTTCGCCACCCGCTGGTGCAGCGCATCGTCGAAGCCTACGAGCGTTTCGACGACCGCCTCAGCGATGGTCCGTCGGGCAACAACAGTTACCCACGGGACAAACACCGCGATGCTTGAGCTGGACCTGCAGATTGCAAGCGAGACAAGCGCCCCTGACGAAGCCCGATTCCGCCTCTGGTGTGAAATGGGCTTGCGTCAGCGCAGTGCCGACTCCGAGCTGACCATCCGCCTGGTTGACGAAACCGAAGGGCGTGAGCTCAATAACACCTGGCGACACAAAAACTACGCAACAAACGTGCTTTCATTCCCGGCGGACGTTCCGGACGACATGCTGGACATCCCGTTGCTGGGCGATCTGGTCATCTGCGTTCCGGTCGTCAACCGTGAAGCCGTTGAACAGGGCAAGTCCGTCGACGCGCACTGGGCGCACATGGTCATTCATGGCTGCCTTCATCTGTTGGGTTACGACCACATCGATGATGAAGAAGCCGAAGAAATGGAAGCACTGGAACGAACGTTGCTTGAGGAGCTGGGCTATCCCGATCCTTACGCTGACGACGAAAGTGCCGACCTTCCCCATTCAGACACACCAAGCAAGGACCACGAGTAAGGGCTATGAGCGAAGACCGATCGAGCAACGGGCAAAAGTCATGGTTGGGTAAACTGACCCAGGCCTTTGTCCATGAGCCGAAAAACCGCCAGGAGCTGCTTGAGCTGCTGCGCGAAGCCCACCAGAACAAACTGCTGGACAGCGAAGCGCTGGCCATCGTCGAGGGCGCCATTCAAGTGGCTGACCTGCAAGTGCGCGACATCATGGTGCCGCGCTCGCAGATGATCAGCATCAAGGCGACCCAGACACCCCGTGAATTTCTGCCGGCGGTCATCGATGCTGCGCACTCGCGCTATCCGGTGATCGGCGAGAGCCACGATGACGTGCTCGGTGTGCTGCTGGCCAAGGATCTGCTGCCGCTGATCCTCAAGGCCGACGGCGACAGCGATGACGTCAAGAAGCTGCTGCGTCCGGCCACCTTCGTGCCCGAATCCAAGCGTCTCAACGTGCTGCTGCGCGAATTTCGCGCCAACCACAACCACATGGCCATCGTCATTGACGAATACGGCGGCGTGGCAGGTCTGGTAACCATCGAAGACGTGCTGGAACAGATCGTCGGCGATATCGAAGACGAACATGACGTCGAGGAAGACAGCTACATCAAACCGCTGCCCAGCGGCGACTTCCTGGTCAAGGCCCTTACGCCGGTCGAGAATTTCAACGAGTTCTTCGACAGCACGTTCTCGGACGACGAGTTCGACACAGTGGGCGGCCTGGTGATGAATGCCTTCGGCCATCTGCCCAAGCGCAACGAAATCACTGAAATCGGTGCCTATCGTTTCCGCATCCTGAGCGCTGACAGCCGTCGCATTCATTTGCTGCGCGTGACGCCCATTTCACGTCCGTAAACCCTTGATGCTGCTTTAAGGAATCTACATGCGCTGGATAACCCGCCCCGGCTGGCCCGGTAACCTGCTGGCCCTGGCGGCTGGCGGGCTCACCACCCTGGCCCTGGCGCCCTTTGACCTCTGGCCTCTGGTGCTGGTAGCAGTGGCGATGTTCTATCTGGGTCTGCGCGACCTGAACCCGCGCCAGGCACTGGCCCGTGGCTGGTGCTATGGCTTCGGTCTGTACGGCGCCGGCACCAGCTGGATCTACGTCAGCATTCACACCTACGGCGGTGCGTCCGTGCTGCTGGCCGGGCTGTTGATGCTGTTGTTCATCGCTGCCATTGCCCTGTTCTTCGCCCTGCCCGCCTGGGTCTGGGCGCGCTGGCTGCGTCGCAATGAGGCACCGCTGGCCGATGCGCTGGCCTTCGCAGCGCTGTGGCTGTGGCAGGAAGCGTTTCGCGGCTGGTTTCTCACCGGCTTCCCGTGGCTCTATTCCGGTTACAGTCAGCTCGACGGCCCACTGGCCGGGCTCGCCCCAGTCGGCGGCGTATGGCTGATTTCATTCTCGCTGGCGCTGACTGCTGCACTGTTGTGCAACCTGCACCGCCTGCGTGCACGCAAATCGTTTCTGGCCATGGGCGTGGTGCTGTTGCTGGCCCCGTGGGTCATAGGCCTGGCCCTCAAGGGGCACGCCTGGACATCGCCGTCCGGTGCGCCACTGAAAGTTGCGGCGATGCAGGGCAACGTCGAACAAAGCATGAAGTGGGACCCGCAAAAGCTCAACGATCAGCTGGCGCTGTACCGCGACATGACCTTCCGCTCGCAGCAGGCAGACCTGATCGTCTGGCCGGAAACCGCCGTGCCGGTGCTCAAGGAAAGCGCAGAAGGCTATCTGTCGATGATGGGCAAGTTCGCTTCGGACCGCGGCGCGGCGCTGATCACCGGCGTACCGGTGCGTGAACCGACCGGGCGCGGTGAGTATCGTTATTACAACGGCATCACGGTCACAGGTCAGGGTGACGGCACCTACTACAAGCAGAAGCTGGTGCCGTTCGGTGAGTACGTGCCGCTGCAGGACCTGCTGCGGGGGCTGATTTCCTTCTTCGACCTGCCGATGTCGGACTTCGCGCGCGGGCCGAACGATCAGGCGTTATTGCAGGCCAAGGGTTATCACATTGCGCCGTTCATCTGCTACGAAGTGGTCTATCCAGAGTTCGCCGCTGGCTTGTCGGCACAAAGCGACCTGCTGCTGACGGTCAGCAACGACACCTGGTTCGGCACCTCGATCGGCCCTCTGCAACACTTGCAGATGGCCCAGATGCGCGCGCTTGAAGCGGGCCGCTGGATGATCCGGGCAACCAACAACGGCGTGACCGCGCTGATCGACCCGTTCGGCAAGATCACCGAACAGATTCCGCAGTTCGAACGCGGCGTGCTGTACGGCGAAGTGGTGCCCATGCATGAACTCACACCGTATCTGCACTGGCGCTCTTGGCCGCTGGCGATTGTCTGCCTGCTGCTGTTTGGCTGGGCGTTGATGGCGGCACGGATTTCCAAGACCGTGTGACTGCACGAAGCCGGTTTCATCTGCCTGCAGGTGAAATCGGCTTCAGATGGTCACTGCTTCAGATGATCATTGCCCCTTCCGATAGATCCACGGATACACCAGCAAGCCTGCGGCTTCATTGAGCAGCACCCCGCTCTGCGTGAACACGCGACTTTCAGGCAGCCAGCCACCAAAAGGCCTGGCGTTGTCGACCCCCATAAAGCCGACCGGCGCCCCAACCACCGTGAAACCTGCCTGCTCGAAGCTCCAGCGTGCCCGCGGCATGTGCCAGGCCTGAGTCACCAGCACCACGCGCTTGATACCTTGCGGCTGCAGAATTGCGGCGCTCATGGTCGCGTTTTCCCACGTGGTGCGGCTCAACCCCTCCTGCCAGCGCACCGTCACAGCAAAATCATCCTGCAGCGACTGCGCCATGATCGACGCTTCGCTGGGCGGCTGGTCAAAATGCAGGCCGCCAGAGGTCAATATCGGCAGTCCGGACTCTTTCGCCAATCTGGCCGCCAAACGCAAGCGCTCGAGTCCAAGACCGGTGGGCGTGTCTGTGCCCCAGGTCGGCGAGTTGCGCTCGCGCCCGTTGCCCAGCACCACAATGGCATCCGCCTGCTGCGCCAGCGTCGCCCACTGCTGTTGCGGCAAGGGCGGGACCTGCTCCAGTTTACGAGCGGCAAACTCTACGGCGACCGGCAGGCTCATCAGCCACAATCCGCCGAGCCCGACCGCGAAAAACGTCGTAGCCAGACGCGGCCGCGTGCGACGCAACCACCAGCCAAGGATCAGCAGGACAAACAGAATGCCGGGCGGCAAAAGAAGGGCTTTGAGCAGGTAGCGCAGCGGCATCGGGACATCTCCATGAGTGCCCGCAGCCTAGAATGTTTGCAGACACGCGACAATGTCTGAAGCAGGAAGCCCGAGGTAGCCAGCCACTTTGCCCGCGATGCCTAGGCTCTGTACGAAAAGTCGGCGAGCGAAGGTCAGGCAAGGCAAAAACAGGCGAGGAACGGCCGGGGTCGCGTTCGACTCTACGTGTTGTAAATGAGCATTCCGATTGGACTCGCATCCGAGCCTGTTTTTAACGAAGCATCACCGAGCGCAGCCACTTTTCGTACAGAGCCTAAGAGTTACGGCCCAGCCGCACTGACGCCTTGGCTCGTCGCCGGTCCTTCAGCCAGACGATGGTGGCTGACGCACGCGGCGCCCTGCCATGCTCCGCAGCCACCAGAGCACTGCCCGAGGACATGTCCACGACAGCTGCGCCTGCGTCCCCGGAACCTTTTTCGAGATAGGCTTCGATCAACTGGAACTCGGCACGACTCAGCCCCTTGAGCTCAAGCTCGGCAGGCGACTCGTTCCGGAGCCGGACCGAGGTACTCGCCGTCTCGAGTGCAAGACCGAGACGGTCGATCAGACGCTCATACAGCCGGGTCAGGCTTACAACATGCTGCAACTCTGTCATCCCGCTCACCTCATCGAAGATAATCATCACCCTCGCGTTTGAGCTTAGCGCTGCTGCAAGAACCGGTAGGGAACAACGACCAACGGCCAGATGCGGTTGTCAGCCGGGCGTTGAGCCCACAAGTGGAGCAATCAGGGTTTCCCTCGATAGACGGCCCTCATGTATGCTACTGCGCTTCCTGTAATTCCACTTCCGCGCTCTTGAGCCCGAACGCACCGCACAGACAGTTGCAATTGTCCGCCACGCGGTGCCGACCTGACTCGGCGAAGCAATGAAGAGGTCAAGGGTCACTAATCCTTAGTAAAAAGTAGCCATGCACGAACTCTATCAGCCCCGTGAAATCGAAGCCGCCGCCCAAACGTTCTGGGATGAGCAAAAGTCTTTTGAAGTCAGTGAACAGCCAGGCAAGGACACTTTCTATTGCCTGTCGATGTTTCCTTACCCGAGCGGCAAGCTGCACATGGGTCATGTGCGCAACTACACCATTGGTGACGTGATCTCCCGTTACCAGCGCATGCTGGGCAAGAATGTTCTGCAGCCACTGGGCTGGGACGCTTTCGGCATGCCGGCTGAAAACGCCGCCATCGACAACAACGTCGCACCGGCCAAGTGGACCTACGAAAACATCGACTACATGAGGACCCAGCTCAAAAGCCTGGGTCTGGCGGTTGACTGGTCGCGCGAGGTCACCACCTGCAAGCCGGATTACTACCGCTGGGAACAATGGCTGTTCACTCGCCTGTTCGAAAAGGGTGTGATCTACCGCAAGAACGGCACCGTGAACTGGGACCCTATCGACCAGACCGTACTGGCCAACGAGCAGGTCATCGACGGCCGCGGCTGGCGTTCCGGCGCGCTGATCGAAAAGCGCGAAATCCCGATGTACTACTTCAAGATCACCGCGTACGCCGATGAGCTGCTGGAAAGCCTCGACGAACTGCCGGGCTGGCCTGAACAGGTCAAGACCATGCAGCGCAACTGGATCGGCCGTTCGCGCGGCATGGAAGTGCAGTTTCCGTACGACCAGGCCTCGATCGGCGAAGCCGGTGCCCTGAAAGTCTTCACCACCCGCCCTGACACCCTGATGGGTGCGACCTACGTCGCGGTGGCGGCTGAACACCCGCTGGCAACCCTGGCCGCTCAAGGCAACCCCGCACTGCAAGCGTTCATCGATGAATGCAAGGGCGGCAGCGTTGCCGAAGCCGACGTTGCCACACAGGAAAAGAAAGGCCAGGCGACCTCGTTGTTCGTCGAGCATCCACTGACTGGCGAGAAACTGCCGGTCTGGGTGGCCAACTACGTGCTGATGCACTACGGCGATGGCGCGGTCATGGCCGTACCGGCGCACGACGAGCGTGATTTCGAGTTTGCTACCCAGTACGGTCTGCCGATCAAGCCCGTGGTCCGCACCAGCGCCGGCGACGAAACGCCTGCCCCATGGCAACCGGCCTACGGTGAGCATGGCGAGCTGATCAATTCCGGAGAATTCACCGGCCTGACCTTCCAGGAAGCGTTCGACGCCATTGAAGCCGCGCTGGTCAAGAAATCCCTCGGCCAGTCCCGCACCCAGTTCCGCCTGCGCGACTGGGGCATCAGCCGCCAGCGCTACTGGGGCTGCCCGATCCCTATCGTGCATTGCGACACCTGCGGCGACGTGCCGGTCCCGGAAGACCAGTTGCCGGTTGTCCTGCCGGAAGACGTCGTGCCCGACGGCGCTGGCTCGCCACTGGCGCGCATGCCCGAGTTCTACGAATGCATCTGCCCGAAATGCGGCGCACCGGCCAAGCGTGAAACCGACACCATGGACACCTTCGTCGAGTCCTCGTGGTACTACGCGCGCTATGCGTCGCCGCATTACGAAGGTGGTCTGGTCGAGCCCAACGCTGCCAACCACTGGCTGCCGGTGGATCAGTACATCGGCGGTATCGAACACGCGATCCTGCACCTGCTCTACGCCCGCTTCTTCCACAAGCTGATGCGCGACGAAGGCCTGGTGACCTCGAACGAACCGTTCAAGAACCTGCTCACCCAGGGCATGGTCAACGCCGAAACCTACTTCCGCATGGAAACCAGCGGCAAGAAGACCTGGATCAACCCGGCCGACGTAACCCTCGAAAGAGACGCCAAGGCCAAGGTGATCAGCGCCACACTGACCAGCGACGGCCTGCCGGTGGAAATCGGCGGCACTGAAAAGATGTCGAAGTCGAAGAAAAACGGCATCGACCCGCAGACCATGATCGACCAGTACGGTGCCGACACCTGCCGTCTGTTCATGATGTTCGCCTCCCCGCCCGACATGAGCCTGGAATGGTCCGACTCGGGCGTCGAAGGTTCGCATCGTTTCCTGCGCCGCGTATGGCGTCTGGCTCAGGCGCATGTGGCTCAAGGCCCGTCGACCGGCCTGGACGTTGCGGCATTGTCCGACGAGCAGAAAGCCATCCGCCGCGCGATCCATCAGGCGATCAAACAGGCGAGCCAGGATATTGGCCAGAACCAGAAATTCAACACCGCTGTCGCGCAAGTGATGACGCTGATGAACGTGCTGGAAAAGGCCCCGCAGGACACACCGCAGGATCGCGCACTGATGCAGGAAGGCGTGGAAACCGTCACCCTGCTGCTGGCACCGATCACGCCGCACATCAGTCACGAACTGTGGACGCAACTGGGCCACAATGAGCCGGTCATCGACGCGGGCTGGCCTGCATTCGACGCACATGCGCTGGTGCAGGACAGTCTGCAACTGGTGATTCAGGTCAACGGCAAGCTGCGCGGCCACATCGAGATGCCTGCAAGTGCCAGCCGCGAAGAAGTCGAAGCGGCTGCACGCGTCAACGAGAACGTATTGCGCTTCACTGATGGCCTGACCATTCGCAAGGTGATCGTCGTGCCTGGCAAGCTGGTCAACATCGTCGCAAGCTGATTGGATCGGGCGCCCGGCAAACGCAGGGCGCCGAACATATTTCCAGGGCACGCACTGGCGGCCCAAACGGATTCAAGGGGAGCATCAAGATGATCAAACGCAATTTGCTGGTGATGGGCCTGGCTGTTCTGTTGAGTGCCTGTGGCTTCCATCTGCGTGGCACCGGTACCACCGAGCTGGCGATCAAGGAGCTGGATGTCAGCGCCCGCAACGCCTATGGCGAAACCGTGACTCAGCTCACTCGCCTGCTGACCAGCTCTGGCGTCAAGGTCTACACCGGCGCGCCTTACAAGCTGATGCTGACCAACGAAGCCGAGACTCAGCGCGTCATCAGCTACTCGGGCTCGGGTCGCTCGGCTGAATACCAGCTGACCACCACCCTGACCTATGAAGTGCATGGCGACAGGGACCGCATGCTTCTTGGCGATAAAGTCACCGCAGACCGTTCCTACGTACACGACGGCAACAACCTGACCGGTTCCGACCAGGAAGCCTCCCAGGTTCGTCAGGAAATGCGCAACGACCTGATCCAGAAACTGATGGCGCGCTTGCAGCAACTGACCCCTTCGCGTCTGGACGAGCTGCAGGCCAAGGCCGATGCAGTTGCCAAGGCCGAAGCCGACGCACTCGAGGCTGCTCAGCGAATCCGCGACGAGACGCCTCAGCAGTCGCCTGTCGAAGTTCCAGCCAGATAAGTGTTCGGGGCCGGTTTTCCGGCCCCGACATCCTCTGAATCATGAAACTCGCTCCCGCCCAACTCGGCAAGCACCTGCAAGGCACACTTGCGCCCGTCTATGTGATCAGCGGTGATGACCCGCTGCTCTGCCAGGAAGCAGCTGACGCCATTCGCGCGGCCGCACGCCAGCAAGGCTTCGATGAGCGGCAGGTATTCAGCGCCGACGCCAGCTTCGACTGGGGCACATTGCTCCAGGCGGGTGCCAGCATGTCGCTGTTTGCCGAACGCCGTCTCCTGGAGTTGCGTCTGCCCTCCGGCAAGCCCGGCGATAAGGGTGCTGCGGCGCTCATGGAATATTGCGCCAGACCTGCCGAAGACACCCTGCTGCTGATCAGCCTGCCCAAGCTCGATGGCAGTGCGCAGAAAACCAAATGGGGCAAGGCCCTGGTCGAGGGCGCGCAAACCCAGTTCGTGCAAATCTGGCCGGTGGACATCGGCCAGCTGCCGCAATGGATCCGCCAGCGCCTGTCGCAGGCAGGTCTGGCGGCGACTCAGGACGCCGTCGAACTGATCGCGGCCCGGGTCGAAGGCAACCTGCTGGCCGCCGCGCAGGAAATCGAAAAGCTCAAACTGATGGCCGAAGAAGGCCAGATCACCGTCGAGACCGTGCAAGCGGCGGTGGCCGACAGTGCACGCTTCGATGTGTTTGGCCTGACCGATGCAGTGCTCAATGGCGAGGCCGCCCATGCGTTGCGCATGCTCGAAGGGCTGCGTGGCGAAGGGGTCGAAACGCCGGTGATTCTCTGGGCACTGACCCGCGAACTGCGCGCTCTGGCCAACATGTCACAACAGTTCAGCCAGGGCGTGCCGCTGGACAAGGTGTTCAGCTCGGCACGTCCGCCGATCTGGGACAAGCGCAAGCCACTGATGAGCAAGGCCCTGCAACGCCACTCGGCAAAACGCTGGAGCCAGCTGCTCATGGATGCGCAACGCATCGATGCGCAGATCAAAGGCCAGGCCGCAGGCTCGCCATGGAGCAGCCTGAGCCGACTGGCGCTGCTGATGGCAGGGCAACGATTGGCGCTGCCTGCGGAGTAGGCAGGTGTTGTCGACTCTCGTTCCCACGCTCTGCGTGGTAATGCCCTTCAGGACGCTCTGCGTCCTCTTGTGACGCGGAGCGTCACGAACTGCATGCCGACGCAGAGCATCGGCACGATAATCAAAGCGAGGTGTCTGTTCCGGCCCCTTCGCGAGCAAGCTCGCTCCCACAGGTCTTCGATCACTCGGCCAATTGCGCGCTCAGCGCCATAGCACACGACTATTAGACACACGCGCCGTTCTGCCCGATGATTCGCAGCGTTTTACAACACCCATCAGGAGCACCCGCCATGAGCAAGCCAAAGCGGCCGAACAAGGCCAAATCCATCATCGCCCAGCCTTTGTTCCGCAGTCGTCAGGAACAACCCGCCAAGGGCAAAGGCAGCTACCGCCGCGAAGCCTTCCAGTCTAAAAGCTGGGAGGCTTCCTGCTTTATGGCAGCCTGATATCGAGCAACATTTCCGGGGCGCTTTCAACCGCTTAGCCGTGTTATGGTCTGCACCTAACGGTAATACCCTTGGACTCAAGCATGCCTTCTCGTTTTACCCATCGCCCGCAGCTGCGCCAACTCATCGCTGCCTCCAGTCTTGTTGCCCTGGTAGCCTGCGCAGAAAAACCCACTGCAGCCGATGCCACGCCTCTTCAATCCAGCAAAGTGCAGACAAACGCTCCTGCCGTAGCGCCTACGCCAGCGCTGGTCGTTGATGACAACCTCACGATTCAGCCCGCCGTCAGCTTCAGCGAATGGCAGGCCGGCTTTCGTGCCCAGGCTTTGAAGGCAGGTATCCGCGCGGACGTATTCGATCTGGCATTTGCCGGCGTCACCCCCGACATGAGCGTGGTCAAGGCCGACCGCAGCCAGCCTGAATTCAGCCGCCCGGTCTGGGAATACCTCGACGGTGCCATCTCTGCCGCACGCGTACGCAAGGGTCAGGCGCTGCTTTCGCAGTATGCCGACGACCTGCAGAAGATCGAGCAGCAGTACGGCGTGGATCGTCAGGCGCTGGTCGCGGTATGGGGCATGGAAAGTAACTTCGGGTCGTTCCAGGGTACGCAATCCGTCATTCGCTCACTGGCAACGCTGGCCTACGAAGGTCGCCGTCCCGGCTTTGCACAGAGCCAGTTGCTGGCCGCGTTGGAAATCATCCAGCATGGCGACATCACCCCGGACAAAATGCTCGGTTCGTGGGCCGGTGCGATGGGTCAGACGCAGTTCATCCCGACTACCTACAACACCCATGCCGTGGATTTTGACGGCGATGGCCGACGTGATATCTGGAACACCCCTGCCGATGCCCTCGCCTCCACTGCGCACTACCTGCAAAGCTCCGGCTGGCAGCGTGGTCAGCCCTGGGGCTTTGAAGTGGTGCTCGGCTCGGGATTCGATTACTCGCTGGCCGACTCGACGACCCGCAAGAGTCTCGCAGAATGGCAGCAACTGGGCCTGAAACAGCCGGACGGCTCCGCCATTCCGGTCGCTGCCAGCCAGCAACAAGCCGCCTTGCTGTTGCCGGCCGGTTATCGCGGGCCAGCCTTTCTGGTGCTGGACAACTTCCGCGCGATTTTGAAATACAACAACTCGACTTCCTACGCGTTGGCGATCAGCCTGCTTTCCGATCGCTTCAAGGGCGCGGGCTATGTCGTGGGCAGCTGGCCACGCGGAGACCTGCCGCTGAGCCGCTCAGAGCGCATTGAGCTGCAAACCCTGCTCTCGGCACGCCAGTACGACGCAGGCGCGCCAGACGGCATTATCGGCGCCAATACACGCAAGGCTATCCGCAGTGCGCAGCAGTCGTTCGGCTGGCCAGCCGACGGTTACCCGACGCATGAATTGCTGGAGAACCTGCGCAAGCCTGTCGGGCAGTAATCGGGAGGACGCAAAGCGTCCAGAACGGCATGCCAACGCGGAGCGTCGGCACGATAGTGTTCTTACGGACGCCTATCGTTCCTCACGCTCCAGCGTCGGAATGCATTTCCGGACGCTCTGCGTCCTATCTCGACTTACGATGCGGCGAAGAGCGTGACGCGGAGCGTCACGAACTGCATGCCAACGCGGAGCATCGGCACGATAATCAACCGCAAAAAAGAAGGGCCAGGTATCACTACCTGGCCCTTCTTGTTTTTGCGGCGTGTTGTCAGAGCATCGCCTTGGCGATCTTGGCCTGCTCGTCGGCGTGGTACGAGGAGCGTACCAGCGGCCCGGACGCGACGTTCTTGAAGCCCATCTTGTAGCCTTCTTCGGCGAACCAGGCAAAGGTGTCCGGGTGGACAAAGCGCTGCACGGGCAAGTGATTGCGCGAAGGCTGCAGGTATTGACCCAGGGTCAGCATGTCGATGTCGTGTTCGCGCATGCGCTGCATGACTTCGATGACTTCTTCGTCGGTCTCGCCCAACCCCAGCATCAGCCCGGACTTGGTCGGTACATGCGGTACCATCTGCTTGAAGCGCTGCAGCAGGGTCAGCGACCACTGGTAGTCCGAACCCGGACGCGCAGCCTTGTACAGACGCGGTACGGTTTCCAGGTTGTG
Organism: Pseudomonas sp. B20; assembly: GCF_020515755.1. NCBI lineage: Bacteria > Pseudomonadati > Pseudomonadota > Gammaproteobacteria > Pseudomonadales > Pseudomonadaceae > Pseudomonas > Pseudomonas sp. B20. The sequence goes on along the minus strand of NZ_JAHPJG010000013.1, from coordinate 172,497 downwards.
GTTGAACACATCCGGCGGCTCGGCGGCGGTGATTTCCAGCGCAACGTCCATCCGGCCACGGTAATCCGGTACCAGCGTTTCGAGCTGTACGCCCGGCGACAGCAGGCGGATTTCACGGATGCAGTCGGCGAAGTGCTGAGCACCGCCATCACGCAGGTCGTCACGGTCCACCGAGGTGATAACCACGTACTTCAGGCGCAGGTCGGCAATCGCGATGGCGAGGCTTTTCGGTTCGTTGACGTCGAGCGGCTTCGGACGGCCGTGGCCCACGTCACAGAACGGGCAGCGACGGGTGCAGATGTCGCCCATGATCATGAACGTTGCAGTGCCACCGGAGAAGCATTCGCCCAGGTTGGGGCAGGATGCCTCTTCACAGACGCTGTGCAGCTTGTGCTTGCGCAGCAATTGCTTGATACGGTCGACTTCCGGAGAAACCGGGATGCGTACGCGAATCCAGTCAGGCTTCTTCGGCAGGTCTACCGTCGGGATGATCTTGACCGGGATGCGCGCAACCTTTTCCGCTCCGCGAAGCTTGACGCCCGCTTCGACTTTCGGACGGGCCACTCGCTCGGAAACATCCAGCGTCGGGATCAGGGTTTGCACGGTGTCAGTCATAATGGTTTATTCCGCCCGTAAGGGTCGCCTGCTCAGCGTAGTCGAGGTGTTTGACGAGCTGCGCACGCAGTCGGGCACTTACCTCGGAAAATTCTATCTGCCCTGCCTGATCGCTCAGTTGGGTCATGGCCAGTCCGGCGTATCCGCAAGGGTTGATGCGGCGAAACGGCTCAAGGTCCATGTCGACGTTCAACGCCAGACCATGAAACGAACAGCCGTTGCGAATGCGCAGACCGAGCGACGCTATTTTCGCGCCGTCAACGTATACGCCGGGGGCATCAGCCTTGGCTGCAGCCTTGACGCCGTAGTCGGCGAGCAAGGCGATGAGGGTGTTCTCGATCCGGGTGACCAGATCGCGAACGCCGAAACCAAGGCGCCTGACGTCCAGCATCAGATAAGCCACCAGTTGGCCCGGGCCATGATAAGTCACTTGGCCGCCACGATCGACCTGTACGACAGGAATATTACCCGGCAGCAGCAAATGCTCGGCCTTGCCGGACTGTCCCTGGGTGAAAACCGGCGGATGCTGGACCAGCCAGACTTCATCGGCAGCCTCGCGACCACGCTCGTCGGTAAAGCGCTTCATGGCGTGCCAGGCGGTTTCGTAATCGATCAGGCCCAGATCACGAAAACCCAGCGTAGCCGCCATCAGAGCACCATGTGCACGAAACCCGTAGCGCGCAAGGCACTATTGATATCGCGCAACTGGTCTTCGCCGGTAGCGACAATGTGCAATTGCACAGTGGTGTATTTGCCGTTGCTGCTCTGACGCTCGGCGAGCGTCTTGAGATCGACCGTGGCATGCTTTTCAAGCACTTCCATCACGGCCGCCGTAAAGCCCACACTGGTGTCACCGATCACCTTGATCGGATAGTCATTGCAGGGAAATTCGATTTTGTGCGACTTGATGTCGGTATCAGTCATGGCAGTAAAGGTCTCACAAGCCGTGACGACGGACACGCGGCCCGCTCAGATCATGAGCAGGCCGCGAGAAGGTCGGCATTGGTTACTGGATCAGTTGAACAAGCCGTAGAAGAACAGGCGGATGCTATCCCACACGCGGCGGAAAATACCACCTTCTTCAACCCCATCAAGAGCGATCAGATTGGCGGTGTGGACCACCTGATCGTCTTTCTTGACCTCGACCTTGCCGATCACGTCGCCCTTGGCGATTGGCGCAACCAGTTGCGGGTTCATGGTCATGCTGGCAGACAGCTTCTTCATGTCGCCTTTTGGCATGGTCATGCTCAGATCTTCAGCCAGACCGGCCTTGACCTGACGCTCGGCGCCTTTCCAGACCGTGGCCTGGGCCAGCTCGGTGCCCTTCTGATAGAAGTTCTGGGTTTCGAAGAAACGGAAGCCGTAGGTCAGCAGCTTCTGGGTTTCAGCTGCACGAGCCTGTTCGCTGTTGGTGCCGAACACCACGGCAATCAGACGCATGCCGTCACGTACAGCCGACGACACCATGCAGTAGCCGGCTTCATCGGTGTGACCGGTTTTCAGACCGTCAACGGTCTTGTCGCGCCACAGCAGCAGGTTGCGGTTAGGCTGCTTGATGCCGTTCCAGAAGAACTCTTTCTGCGAGTAGATCGCATAGTGAGCCGGGTCTTCGTGAATGATCGCGCGCGCCAGGATCGCCATGTCGTGAGCCGACGAGTAGTGCTCAGGGTTCGGCAGACCGGTCGGGTTCATGAAGTGACTGTTGGTCATGCCCAGATCGGCAGCAGTCTTGTTCATCATGTCGGCGAAGGCATCTTCGCTGCCGGCAATGTGCTCGGAGATCGCGACGCTGGCGTCGTTGCCCGACTGAATGATGATGCCGTGCAGCAGATCGCTGACCGTGACCTGGCTGCCGACCTTGATGAACATCCGCGAACCGCCTGTGCGCCAGGCGTTTTCACTGATCGTCACCGGATCGTTTTCGCCAATCTGGCCGCGACGGATTTCCAGGGTCGCGATGTAGGCGGTCATCAGCTTGGTCAGACTGGCAGGAGCCAGGCGCTGATCACCGTTGTTCTCGACCAGAACGTTGCCGCTGGTGGCATCCATCAGCACGTAGGCCTTGGCCGCCAGTTGTGGTGCAGCAGGCGTCATCTGCTCTGCCGCCCATACAGTCGGGGTGATGATCAGTGGAACAAGCAGGCACAAACGTTTTGCAAAGGTGGTGATGTTCATCCGTCTCTCGAGAATCCTAATGGGCAAACATGCCCTTGCGGGCAAAACTGAACAGACCGGCGAAGCGAAACGCCTCGGTACGGCTCGTGGCGCCAGGCTGTAACCCTGGCTGACAAAGTCGCCTGTTCGACACACGACCTTGTGGGCAGTTACCTGCAACGCTTGCCCTGAAAGCAAATCTGCGCCGCCTGCGACTGCATACCGTCCCCCATTATTGCCGGAGAACGGTTGTCGAAAAACTTACTGATCCGATGTCACTACACTCGGCTGGCCCAGATTGGCCGACCTGACGCTGTTTTGCAGCTGCTGGGCTTCACCCTGCGTGTCGATCGGTCCCATCCGCACTCGATAAAGCGTTTGCTGATTGCGCGCTATCGAGCTGACGAACACCGGCGCTCGAACCATCCCGCTCAATTTCGACCTCAGGAGTTCCGCAGCGTCCGGGTTGGCGAAGGCTCCCACCTGGAGAAATAGCCCAGCGGCTTGTCCTGAAGCGTTTTTTTTTGCGTCAACCTGCATAGGCACGACAGGTGCAGCGTGCTGCTGAGGCGGTGGTGTGTACTGCTCGACGGTGCCGGTCGAGGTGGACAGCGCAGGCGGCGTCGCCTGGGCAACGACCTGCGGCTGATTGAGCAACAGCGGCGCCGGACGCCCGCGTTGCGCCCACCATTCCTGCGGGTCGATACCCTCGACCTTGACCCGTGCCGTGCCGCTTTCGGCATAGCCGAGCTTTTTGGCGGCCGCGTAGGACAGGTCGATGATGCGGTCGGAATAGAACGGCCCGCGATCGTTGACGCGCAGGATCACCGTGCGATTGTTGTCCAGGTTGGTCACTTTGACGTAGCTGGGCAGCGGCAGGGTCTTGTGCGCGGCACTCATGCCGTAAAGGTCATACACCTCGCCATTGGCGGTGTTCTGACCATGAAACTTGGTGCCATACCAGGAGGCAGTGCCCGAAGCGACGTAACGCTTGGCATCGCTCATCGGGAAATAGGTTTTTCCCAGCACCGTGTAGGGGTTGGCCTTGTAGGCGCCGGTGTGCAGGGTTGGCGTTGCATCAGGGATACGCGAGACATCCACATCCCACCATGGCGCGCCGTCCTTGTGGGCACGGTTGATATCCAGCCCCGGCATCGAGCGCACCACGGCGCCGCCTTTTGGCGACTGCGACGACGTTGTGCGTGACGGCGACGAGCAACTGGCAACCAGCACTGCCAGGCCGGTCAGCGCCAGAAGCTTGAATGATTGAAGAATCGGCGATGCCCGCATTACTTTACGCCTCGAGCTTGAACCAACGATTCAGACAGCTGATATACGGCCATGGCGTACATCACACTGCGGTTATAACGAGTGATTGCATAAAAATTGTTCAAACCCAGCCAGTATTCAGGACCATTGTCGCCTTCCAGACGAAACGCCGTCACCGGCATATCGTCGCGCAGCGCATCATGACTCGCCCAGCCCAGCTGTCGCAACTCCCCGACCGACATTACCGGATCAAGCGCAGGGCTCAACCCCTCGTCAACCCGGTCGCCACGCGCCGTGGCACGACTGACCACCGGCTGACCGGCCACCCAGCCATGACGCTTGAAATAGCTGGCGACACTGCCGATGGCATCGTCCGGGTCGGTCCAGATGTTGATATGACCATCACCGTCGAAATCCACCGCGTAGGCGCGGAAGCTGCTCGGCATGAACTGCGGCAGCCCCATTGCCCCGGCGTACGAACCCTTGAGGGTCAGAGGGTCGACCTGTTGCTCGCGAGCCAGCAGCAGAAACTCGCGCAATTCCTTGCGGAAGAACTGGGCGCGTGGCGGGTAATCAAAGCCAAGCGTCGACAAGGCGTCGATCACCCGGTAATTACCGGTATTGCGGCCGAAGAAGGTTTCTACACCAATGATCGACACGATGATCTGCGCCGGCACGCCGTATTCCTGCTCGGCGCGCGCCAAGGCGGCCTCATGCTGACGCCAGAAGTCGACACCGCGTGCGATGCGCGTATCGGTGATGAACATCGGCCGATACTCTTTCCACTGCTTGACCCGTTCGGCCGGGCGGGAAATCGCATCGAGGATGGCCTGCTTGCGCTCGACCTCCCGGAACAGGCTCATCAACTGCTCACCGGCAAAGCCATGATCGCGGGTCAGCTCACCGACGAATTCCGCCACCTGAGGCGACCCTTCATAGTCGCCAGCCAATGCCTCTTGCACCGAGCCAAGGATGCCCACCAGACCGACCACCGGAGCATATCGAGCCCAGTTACGCACTGCTTGCATTGAATAATTCACCTTAATCAAACTTGAGCGATCCATTTACGATGTGTATGGATCGACATCAAAACCCCAAACGCTGACAGTAGGGTCACGAGCGAAGTTCCGCCGTAGCTAATGAAGGGCAACGGCACCCCCACCACTGGCAGCAGGCCACTGACCATACCGATGTTGACGAAAACGTAAACAAAAAACGTCATGGTCAACGCGCCGGCCAGCAGTTTGCCGAATAATGTCTGCGCCTGTGCAGTGATCACAAGCCCGCGGCCGATCAGCAGCATATAGATGATCAGCAGCGCACAGATGCCTACCAGGCCGAACTCTTCACCCAATACGGCAATGATGAAGTCGGTATGGCTTTCCGGCAGAAAGTCGAGGTGCGACTGGGTGCCGAGCAACCAGCCTTTGCCGAACACGCCGCCCGAACCGATAGCAGCCTTTGACTGAATGATGTTCCAGCCGGTCCCCAGCGGATCGCTTTCGGGGTCCAGAAACGTCAGTACGCGTTGCTTCTGGTAGTCGTGCATGAAGAAGAACCACATGGCCACCGCTGCCGGTACGGCCGCCGCCAGTACGCTGATGATCCAGCGCCAGCGCAAACCGGCCATGAACAGCACGAAGGCACCCGACGCCAGAATCAGCAGCGACGTCCCCAGGTCGGGCTGGCGCACGATCAGAATGAACGGCACACCGACCAGGGCGAGACTGACCGCCACATGCTTCAAATGCGGGGGCAGCGTGCGCTTGGACAGGTACCAGGCGATGGTCGCCGGCATGATGATCTTGAGAAACTCCGAAGGCTGGAAGCGGATCACCCCGGGAATGTTGATCCAGCGCGTCGCGCCCATGGCGTTGTGGCCCATGACATCCACCACCACCAGCAGCAGGACGCCGATGACATACAGCACCGGCACCCAGCGCGCCATGAAGCGCGGCTCCAGCTGGGCGATCACCACCATCGCCACCAGACCGATGCCAAACGAACTGGCCTGCTTGATCAGCAGATCCCAGTTCTTGCCGCTGGCCGAATACAGCACGAACAGGCTGCCCGCCGCCAGCGTCAGCAGCAGGATCAGCAATGGACCGTCGATATGAATGCGCTGCAGAAACGTGGCGCGGCGACGCATCACGTCTTCACTGGACAGGATGCGGTCGAAATTACTCTTCACGGGCCGCAGCCTCCAGATTCAGGGATCCGGCGTACTCGGGTTTGAGATGGCCGTTTTCGTCGAGCAGCCAGGCGTCCAGGACCTGACGCACGACGGGGGCAGCAACGCCGGAACCGGACTCACCGTTCTCGACCATCACTGCAACAACGATTTTCGGGTTGTCGGCCGGGGCGAAGCCGACGAACAAGGCGTGGTCGCGGTGACGTTCCTGCACCTTGGTGCGGTCGTATTTCTCGCCCTGCTTGATGGCCACCACCTGGGCCGTACCACTCTTGCCGGCAATCCGGTACTGCGCGCCAATAGCGGCCTTGCGCGCCGTACCGCGCGCGCCGTGCATCACTTCCTGCATGCCGTGGTTGACGCGTCCCCAGTTGGCCGGGTCGCGCAGCACGATGTCCGGCATCGGGTTTTCATCCACAGGCGCCTTGCCTTCGATGGTTCTGGCCAGGTGCGGACGGTTCCACACCCCCTTGTTGGCCACCAGCGCGGTCGCCTGGGCCAGTTGCAACGGCGTTGCCTGCATGTAGCCCTGACCGATGCCGAGGATCAGCGTCTCGCCGGGGAACCACGCCTGCCGGCGCGTGGCGCGCTTCCACTCACGGGAAGGCATCAGGCCGGGAGATTCTTCGAACATGTCCAGCGAGACCTTCTGCCCGATACCGAACTTGTTCATGTAGGTAGCCAGTCGATCAATGCCCACCTTGTGCGCCAGATCGTAGAAGTACGTGTCATTTGAACGCATGATCGCCGTATCCAGATCGACCCAGCCATCGCCGGTGCGGTTCCAGTTGCGGTACTTGTGATCGTAGTTGGGCAGTTGGTAATAGCCCGGATCGAATACCCGCGAGCCAGGCGTCACTGCACCGGTATCCAGCCCGGCAATCGCCACCGCAGGCTTGATGGTCGAGCCCGGCGGGTACAACCCTCGCAGGATGCGGTTGAACAGCGGCCGGTCGATGGAATCGCGCAGCTCGGCATAGGCCTTGAAGCTGATGCCGGTGACAAACAGGTTCGGATCGAAGCTCGGCGCACTGACCATCGCCAGCACTTCACCGGTGGCCGGGTCGAGGGCGACGACCGCACCACGACGCCCGCCCAGTGCGGCTTCGGCGGCTTCCTGAAGTTTGATGTCCAGGCTCAGGACGATGTCCTTGCCGGGGATCGGGTCGGTGCGCTTGAGCACACGCAATACGCGACCACGGGCGTTGGTCTCGACCTCTTCGTAGCCAACCTGACCATGCAGTTCGGGCTCGTAAAAGCGCTCGATACCGGTCTTGCCGATATGGTGCGTGCCGCTGTAATTGATCGGGTCGAGGCTCCTGAGCTCTTTTTCGTTGATGCGCCCCATGTAGCCGACCGAGTGGGCAAAGTGCGGCCCTTGCGGGTAGTGCCTGACCAGTTGCGCAACCACTTCGACGCCCGGCAGGCGGAACTGGTTGACGGCGATCAGGGCGATCTGTTCTTCGCTCAGCTCGAACAGGATGGGCACCGGTTCGAATGGCCGACGCCCCTGTTTCATGCGCTTTTCGAAGATGATGCGGTCGTCAGGGGTGAGCTGCAGGATCTCGACAATGGTGTCGAGCACGCTGGACCACTCGCCTGCACGTTCACGGGTCATGCTGAGACTGAAACTGGGCCGGTTGTCGGCGACCACAACGCCATTGCGGTCGTAGATCAGCCCACGGCTGGGCGGAATCGGCTGAACGTGAACGCGGTTGTTTTCCGAAAGCGTGGAGTGATAGTCGTACTGGATGACCTGCAGGTAATACAACCGGGCAATCAGCACGCACACCAGCAACACCACCGCCACTGCACCGAACACGACCCTGCCGCGCACCAGGCGTGCGTCCTTTTCGTGGTCTTTGAGGCGGATCGGTTGAGACATTTAGGCCGTATTCACAGTAAAGACGATGCTACTTGTGATAAGGGTGCCCGGACAGGACCGTCCAGGCGCGATACATCTGCTCGCCGATCAGAATGCGCACCAACGGGTGCGGCAGGGTCAGCGGCGACAGAGACCAGCGTTGTTCACTGCGGGCACAGACTTCAGGCGCCAGCCCCTCGGGGCCGCCGACCATCAGGTTGACCGTACGCGCATCGAGACGCCAGCGATCGAGTTCGACCGCCAACTGCTCGGTGCTCCACGGTTTGCCCTGCACTTCCAGGGTGACAATCCGCTCGCCCGGCTGCACTTTCGCCAGCATCGCCTCGCCTTCCTGACGGATAAAGCGTGCGACGTCGGCGTTTTTGCCTCGGGTATTGAGCGGGATTTCCACCAGTTCAAGCGCAAGCTCGGAGGGCATCCGCTTGGCGTATTCGTGCCAACCTTCTTCCACCCACTTGGGCATGCGCGAACCCACAGCGATCAGACGCAGACGCACATCAAAGCCTTATTCGTTGCCCGGTGTGTGGTGCGCAGCGCTGGCAGCACGGCTTTGTTCTGCACCCTGCCACAAGCGCTCGAGGTCATAGAACTGGCGCGCCGCAGCGGTCATCACATGGACAATCACATCACCCAGGTCCAGCAGGACCCAGTCGCTGTCGCCCTTGCCTTCTTCGCTCAGGGACTTCAGGCCGGCAGCCTTGACCTTGTCACGGACGTTATCGACCAGTGCGTTCAACTGACGGTTGGACGTGCCGGTGCAGATCAGCATGTAGTCAGCGATGCTGGTCTTGTCGCGCACGTCGATGGTCAGGATGTCAGCACCCTTGACCTCTTCAAGGGCTGCAATCGCAACATTGATGACGTCTTCACTGCTCATTTTTTGCTTTGTCATATAAAACTCATTCAGCTCGTATGTGTGGGACCGTCCAGACGCTTGTCGATCAAAGCAGTTTCAGGACGACCCATCAGTGTTCGGCGCGCGGTAAAGTCCGCGTGCATCGATATAGGCCAGTACCGCGTCTGGCACCAGAAAACGTACCGACTTACCGCTGGCCAGCAGTTGACGGATCTGGGTGGCAGACACCGATAAAGGCGTCTGCCAGACGAATGTAATCTGTCCACCCGGCCCTTTCAGGGCCTTGGGATCGCTGACTGCGCGGGCCGCCAGCAGATTGCGCATGGCATCCGGCGACTCGCTGTCCGCGTCCGGGCGTTGCAGCACCACGATATGGCAGTGCTCCAGCAGTTCTTCCCATCTGTGCCAGGTCGGCAGCCCGCAAAAGGCATCCCAACCCAGCAACAGGAACAACTGGTCGCGAGGCGCCAGTTCAGCGCGCATCGATTCCAGTGTGTCGAGGGTGTACGACGGTTTGTCACGTTTCAGTTCACGGTCATCCACCGTCAGGGGCGACACACCCGCAACGGCGCTCTGGACCATCGCCAGACGATCCTCGGCGGTGACGCTCGGCATGTCACGATGCGGAGGCCTGGCGCTGGGCGTCAGGCGCAACTCATCGAGTTCCAGCAGTTCGGCCACTTCGAGCGCACCGCGCAAATGACCGATATGAACCGGGTCGAACGTGCCCCCAAGCATGCCGATACGTCTGGGCAGCGCGGTCATGGGGCTATTCAAGTCAGGCTTGTCCGCGCAATTGGCCGTCACCGATCACGATGTACTTCTCGCAGGTCAGCCCCTCAAGACCGACCGGACCGCGGGCGTGCAGCTTATCAGTAGAAATGCCGATCTCGGCACCCAGGCCGTATTCGAACCCGTCAGCGAAGCAGGTCGGCGCGTTGACCATGACCGAACTGGAATCGACCTCGGCCATGAACCGGCGCACCTGACTCTGGTGGTCCGACACGATGGCATCGCTGTGATGCGAGCCGTAATGGTTGATGTGCTCGATGGCTTCATCCAGACCGGACACGACGCGAATAGACAGAATCGCGTCCAGGTACTCGGTGTGCCAGTCGTCCTCGGTGGCCGGGATCACGTCGATCAAGTCACGGGTACGCTCGCAACCGCGCAACTCGACGCCCTTCTCGCGAAACTGCGCGGCCATCGACGGCAAAAAGTCGGCTGCAATGGTCTGATCGACCAGCAGGGTTTCCATCGCGCCACAGATCCCGTAACGGTAGGTCTTGGCGTTGAAGGCGATCTTCTGCGCCTTGGCCAGATCGGCGTGGGCACTGACGTACACATGGCAGATGCCGTCCAGATGCTTGATGACCGGCACCCGCGCGTCGCGACTGACGCGTTCGATCAAACCCTTGCCGCCACGCGGAACGATGACGTCCACGTACTCGGGCATGGTGATCAGCGCGCCAACGGCTGCACGGTCGGTGGTTTCAACCACCTGCACGACCGCAGCGGGCAGCCCGGCCTCGGCCAAGCCGCGCTCGATGCAGGCCGCGATGGCGCGATTGGAATGAATGGCTTCGGAACCACCGCGCAGGATGGTTGCGTTTCCGGACTTCAGGCACAGACTTGCCGCATCGATGGTCACGTTCGGACGTGACTCGTAGATGATTCCGACAACACCCAGCGGCACACGCATCTTGCCGACCTGAATACCCGACGGCCGATAGCTCATGTCGCGGATCGCACCGACCGGGTCCGCCAGCGCTGCTACCTGACGCAACCCGACGATCATGCCGTCGATACGTGCGGGGGTCAGGGCCAGACGCTCGAGCATGGCCGGCTCAAGGCCGTTCGCCTGACCATTGGCCAGGTCCAGCGCATTGGCGGCAGACAGCTCGGCGCGGGCTTCGTCCAGAGCGGCGGCAGTGGCCTGCAGGGCGCGATTCTTCTGCGCAGTGCTGGCACGGCCGATCACTCGCGAAGCTTCGCGGGCGGCGCGACCCAGGCGGGTCATGTAGTCAAGAACGGACTCAGTCATTGGTCTCAGAGGTCTTGGCAAAGAGGAAAGCGGCTGATTATAGCTGTCGTGCCGCCCGAACGACAGCGCAGACAGGCGGATGGTCGATATCAGTGCGCAGTTTTTTCGTCACCGTGGCAGGCGTTGCCGGCGGCCATGCGCAGGCTGGCACCCTGCATGGGCATAACGGCTTGTCATGATTCGGTCACGTTCAGAAACAACAAAGCGCCTAATCCAGACACATTCAGCTGCAATTAAAGTTGCGCTTGTTATTATCGGGCTCTTTCTCAATGTACCCGCCCGACTATGCCCACAGCCCTCCCCGACCACTTCTTTCATCGCGATGCCCAGGTGCTGGCGCGCGCTCTGCTGGGCAAGGTCATTCGCCACAAGGTAGGCGACCTGTGGCTGGCCGCGCGGATCATCGAAACCGAAGCGTACTACTGCGCCGAAAAAGGCAGCCATGCCTCGCTGGGCTACACCGAGAAACGCAAGGCGCTGTTTCTCGACGGTGGCCACATCTATATGTACTACGCACGCGGCGGTGATTCGTTGAATTTCAGCGCCGAGGGGCCGGGCAATGCCGTGCTGATCAAATCGGCGTTTCCCTGGACCGACGCAACCAGCGACGAAAACGCGCTGGCGCAGATGCAACTGAACAACCCCGACGCCAGCGGCGCGATGCGCCCTGCGCAACGGCTTTGCGCTGGCCAGACGCTGCTGTGCAAGGCGCTCGGCCTGAAAGTCCCGGTGTGGGACGCCAAGCGCTTCGACCCTGAAAAATTGCTGGTCGAGGACGTCGGTCAGACACCCGAACGCATTATCCAGACCACCCGACTGGGCATTCCCGCCGGGCGCGATGAGCACTTGATGTATCGCTTCGTGGATGCCGGTTACGCCCGTTTCTGCACACGGAACCCTCTAAGACGCGGTCAGGTCGAAGGCCGCGACTACTTATTTCTCGATCAAGGAAACTGACCGATGGGCGATCTGCTCAATGGAATGACTGGCTGGCTGACCGCAAACCCTTCCTGGGTGGCTGTCGCGATCTTTTTGGTGGCCTTCATTGAATGCGTCGCGATCGTCGGGATCGTCGTGCCGGGCACGGTCATCATGTTTGCCATCGCCGCCCTGGCGGGCAGCGGCATACTGCCGTTGAGCGAAGTGCTGTTGCTGGGTTTTCTCGGCGGGCTGCTGGGTGACGCGGTGTCGTACTTCGTAGGCCGGCGCTTTCATCAGAATATCCGTCAATTGCCCGGCCTGCGCACGCACCCGGAGTGGATGGAAGGTGCGGAAAAATACTTCCACCGTTACGGCATTGCCAGTTTGCTGGTGGGACGCTTCATCGGTCCGTTGCGCCCGATGCTGCCGATGATCGCCGGCATGTGCGACATGCCGCTGCCGCGCTTCGTAGCGGTCAGCGTGCTGGCGGCGGCAGGCTGGTCGATTGCCTACCTGATGCCGGGCTGGGCGGCAGGCGCAGCGATTCGCCTGCCACTGCCGGAAGGCTTCTGGCCCGAGGCGGCCGTGGTCGGCGGCGGGCTGGCCGTCCTGTTCGGGCTGAGCATCCAGAGCAGTATTCGCCAGAAACGCTACGCAACCCGCCTGATTTCCGCGCTCAGCCTGATGCTGGTCGCGGCGCTGTTCTTCGGCTTCCCGTTGCTGGCCGACTTCGACAACGGCCTGATGACGCTCATCCAGGAACACCGCAGCGAAGCCACGCAGCACATCGTGGTCTTCGTCACCAGCATTGGCGATTTCAGGGCGCAATTGCTGGCCGCCAGCCTGCTGATCATCGTACTGGCGGTTGCCAGGCAATGGCGCCACGCAGCCTTTGCTCTGATCGCCACACTGGGCACCGCGATCGCCAACGGCATCCTGAAAACGTTTTTCGCCCGCGCTCGCCCGGAGGTGCTGTTAGAGCCGCTGACCACGTACAGCATGCCCAGCGGTCATAGCTCGGCAGCCTTTGCGCTGTTCATGACCCTGGCAGTGCTGGCCGGACGCGGCCAACCCGTGCGGCTGCGCCTGACCTGGATGCTGGTCGCCGGTATTCCGGCTTTGGCAATCGCGCTGTCGAGGGTTTACCTGGGCGTTCACTGGCCTACCGACATTCTCGCCGGCATGCTTCTGGCGTTCTGTGTCTGCGCTGCCAGCCTGGCGTTCATTCAACGCAAGGACCCCTTGCCGGCCATGTCGGTGCGCGTCTGGTGGCTCGTCGTGCCCGCCATGACCGCCTTGCTGGGCATCTTCGCCGTTCGTGCCCTGTCGCATGGCGTGCTGCGTTACCAGTATTGATCGACAGACCTGATCGCGCCCGCACATGACGGGTGCGACACTGCTCAAATCTGGCACCTTGCCAGCGCTCTTTCGAGGCGTTGACTACACTCTTCAGGGACAAATGAGTGTGCGATGGCGTGATCGAAGGAGTGTTGATGTCTCCACTGGATGGTTATACGGCGCTGCCCTCCCGGCAGCGCGGCGCGATCGGCCTTATGGCGGCGCTGACCATGGGCCTGGCATTGCTGTGCACGCTGACCGTTATCGACAGCGGCAGGCTGTATCTGGAAAAGCGCTCGTTGCAGCGGGTTGCGGACATTGCCGCACTGGAAGCGGCGGGCCGTAGAGGAACGTGCAGCGGCACGGCAGCCACTGCGCCCGATTTCGCCAATCAGAGCGCCACGCGCAACGGTTTCACCCCGAATACCGATGGCCGCACCCTGGTAACCCGCTGCGGAACACTCACCGTGGACGTCGCGGGGCCTCGCGTATTTGTCGCCGATTCGACGCAGGCGCTGGCTATTCAGGTGGTCGCGGCTCATCCGGTGCCACGCAGCATTGCAGCCGGCATTGGCGCCCTGTTCGAAAAAACGCCCTCCCCACCCAACGTCACGATCAGCGCCACTGCCGTGGCCGCCAGCGCCTCGCCGCTGGCGGCACTGACCATCCGCAGTGCGGGAGTCACTGTGGACAGCACCGGTGCCGCGCTCCTCAACCCGGTGGTCGGCAGCCTGCTGGGCGGCACGCTGAACCTGAGTGTTGCCAACTGGCAAGGCATTGCAGACACCAACCTGAGTCTGCTGAGCTACCTGAACAGGCTGAAAACCGACCTCAGCCTCACGGCGGTTGGTTACAACGATGTACTCAACACCTCGGTTTCGGTCAGTCAGTTGCTGCAGAGCGCGATCAATGTCATCAGCCCCAACGCAACGCTGGGCGGTGCCGCCGCCATTCAGGGCCTGCAAGCCTTGAAGCTGGCCTCCGGAGCAACCACCGTGCTGCTGGGTGATCTGCTGTCCGTGCAGAGCGGCGCTGACCTCGCCGCGCTGAATACCAATCTGCGCCTGATGGATCTGGTCCAGGGCATCGCGCAACTGGCCAATGAAAAGACCGGCGTTCTGACCGCGACCCAGATCAATGTCGCCGGGCTGGCGCAGGTCACCACACGCATTCAGGTGATCGAGCCGCCTCAGCTGTCGGCGATCGGCGACCCGAGCAAGATCGACCCGCTCGACCCGCGAAACGGTGCCAACCGGATTTACGTGCGCACGGCACAAATGCGCGCGCTGGTGTCGATCAACCTGCCGGTGCTCGGCACGATAACCTCGCTGGCCAATACCGCAGGTTCAGTGATAGGCAGCCTCACGCCGATTCTCAACAGCGCATTGGGCCTGAACATTGCCGGGCTGGGGACCTCGGCCACCTGCGCGCTGGGACTCACCAGTTGTATGGTGACCGACTTCAAGTTTCTGACCTCCGAAGGCTCGTCAAACGCAGGTCCGAGGATCGACATGAGCCTGTCAATGGCCAGCGCCGACAGCTACGTCACCGGTTTTACCTGCACCAGCAACGCCAGCAAAACCCTCAGCGTCAAGACCGACGCAGCGCTGCTCAGCGCCAAGATCGGCTGGATCGACAGTTCGTCGGCCTTCCCCGCCAGCACTGATCCCGCGGCAGTCACCGCCCTGCCGCTACCGGTCATCGATATCGGCACCATGACCTGTCAGAAAATCGCCGGGCTGCTGGGTAACTGCACCGCGCGCAAACCTTTTGGAGGTGGCGGTATCGGCCTTACCTTCGACAACGTCAGCCAGTCGGCACTGGGCAGCTCGACGGTAACCAGCACGACGTTCAGCTCGCCCAACCTGCCGGAGATCAGCAGCGCCCCGTTTTACCTGACACGCGTTGCGCACACCAAACCGAGCACCTTGCTCAACGGCACGGCTTCAAGCGTCAAAGTGAATGTGTATAAACCGGCGACCAGCAATGTGCTGGGCAACGTCATCACCGGTGCGGCCGGCACCCTGAGCAGCCTGACCCTGGCGCTGGATGCGATTGTCGACGACACCCTGACACGCTTGCTCACGTCGGTCGTCGACCCGTTGTTCGAATCACTGGGTGTGAGCATGGGGGCCACCGACGTCGGCTCCAATCTGAGCTGCAACCTGGGTCAGGCGACGCTGGTGATCTAGCTGCCGGTCTGATCGGCGTTGAAGATCGGCAGCTCGATCTGGAATCGAGCGCCCTCACCGACGTTGGCGACGCTGAGCTGGCCGCCCATCTGGTCGACAATGCCGTAACTGACGGACAAGCCCAGCCCGGTGCCGACACCGATCGGTTTAGTGGTGAAAAACGGCTCGAAAATACGCTCCAGCAACCGCGGATCAATGCCCCCGCCGTTGTCCTGGACCGCCAGGCGGATGATATTTTCATCGCGCTCGGCCTCGACACTGATCCACGGCTCGAAATCCCGGTCCTTTTCCCGGCGCGACAACAAGGCATCACGGGCGTTGACCATCAGGTTGATCAGCACCTGCTCAAGCTGATCGACATGGCCACGAACCTGCACCGCGTCGATCATCGCGCCGACCCGCAACTGCACGGCCTTGCCTTTCATGCCTTCAGCCAGCATCGAGATCGTGCCTTCCACCGCCTGGGCCGGATCGAACAACTGCTCCTCTACCTCAGAGCGGCGACCGAATACCCGCATATGATCGACCACCCGGGCGGCACGCTGCACCTGGGTGTCGATGCGATTGAGTTTTTCGGTGAGGTATTCGATGTCCACATCACCCCGGCCCAGACGCTTGAGAACGTTGACCACGGCCATGCGCATGACGTTGAGCGGCTGATTGATCTCGTGGGCCAGACCGGTGGACATCTCGCCAAGCGTTGCCATCTTCGCGCTCTGATTCAACTGCATGCGCGAGCGACGTACATCGGTGTTGTCACGGCCTACCGCCTGCACTTCGACCAGTTTGCCGTGCTCATCGAATACTCCCCGGTCGGCCCATATCCACCAGGCATACTCGCGTCCCGGCAGCTCGATGCAGATTTCTTCGGTACTCACCGGCGCTTCCGGAGTCAATTGACCGATACGCCGGATGAACGCCTCACGCTGCTCGTCCGACAGCCAGTCGCCCAGGTTGATCCCGGTCAGTTGCTCGGGTGTGCACTCCATATAATTGGCCAGCGGCCGGTTGCCGAAACTCAACACCAGGTCCGGCGTGTAGCGGCAGATCATGGCCGGCGAATCCTCGACCAGAATGCGGTAACGCTCCTCGCTGCGCCGTATATGCTCGGCGGCCAGGGTGGCCTCGGTCACGTCGAGCCACAGGCCCACCGCCTCCACCGGCATGCCAAGGTCGTCACGCAGCAGTCGCGCCTCGTCCAGCAGCCAGTGGTACTGGCCGTTCCTGTTGCGCAACCTGAAACGGCGGCTGACGAATCCTTCGCGCAGCAGTTGGCGGTTACGCTCGAACCAGATGTCGTGGTCGTCGGGATGGATGTATCCCGCCAGTTGCCCATCGACGCAATCGGCCAGCGTCCAGCCCAGCAAAGGCGTGAGGCTGTCACTGAAAAAGGTGGGCTCCAGGTTGCCGTGATCGTAACGCTGCACGTAAATCACGGCGGGCGAGCTGGCAATCAGGTTATCCAGCCGGGCATGCGCGGCGGCGGCCTCGGTTTCCTGATTCTTGATATCGCTGACGTCCAGCATGAAGCCCAGCACTCGCTGAACCTGACCCCTGTTCAACGCCTGCCCCTGGATACGAAACCAGAGGGTTTCCTGAGCGGGGTCGTTTTGTGCCAGACGCACACAGAGCAACAGCGGTGTGCCTTTGTCGCGCAACTGCGCGAGACGACTGGACAGCTCCTGTCGATCGGCGGGATGAATCAGTGCCAGCCAGTCCTGACGCGACAGGCTCTCGACCCGGTCGCCCAGACGCAGACTGCGAGCCAGCTGCGGTGCCAGCAGAACCTCGTCACGATCCGGCAGCAATTCCCACCATCCGGTGCCCAGCAGGTCCTGAAGCACCGCCAGGCGTTCGACATGATGACGGTTGTGTTGCTCGGACAGGCGAAAAAGTACCGGCCCAGCCAAGGCCGAGCACAGGTTCAGCCACTCACGCTCGCCAAGGTCCGGAGCCTGCTGCTGCGCGTTATAAAATCCGAACATCAGCCAGGCTTTGGCAACGTTATCGCGGCTGTGGGGGATCAGAAAACCTTCAGCGTTGCCAAAAACACTTTGCAGCGCGCCCTCATCGACACCGCCGCCAAACCTCAGCTGCTGCGTGGCGTCGACGTTGAATCGATCCAGCGCAGTGCCCAGCCGCTGCCCGACCTGCCACAATTCGGGCGCCGTATGCGCGCTGTACTGACAATAAACACGCCAGCCGACACCGCCCGCCTCCGGCAACACCAGCGCCACACAGGGAATGCGCCACAACTGCGCGAGCTCCTCCAGCTGCTCGCTCACCACCGCAGTCAAGCGGTCGACGTTGCACCCTCGCACACGCTCGGCCATCTGTCCGGCAAACCGCAGGCACTGCTGGCGGCTGCGCGCGGCACTGGCCTCTTCCATCAGGTCGCTGATATCCAGCAATTGCAAGAGCCAGCCCTTGCCATGCGCCTGCACCCAGCCTCGGGCGTGCAAGGTATGCGCATCATCCCCCTTGAAGTCCAGGTCGAGCATGTGCCCCAACCAGTCACGCGGCACCCCTTCGATGACCAGCGCACTGTTGGGCAGCAGCAGACTCATCAAACGCTGAGCCGCCGGCAGTGGCGCAGCGACGTCCAGCCGGGCGAGCAAGTGCGGGCTGATGCTTTGTATACGGCCTTCGTCATCCAGCAGCAGATAGAGGTCTGCACCGATCGGACCGGGCTCGCTCGATACGGGCAACGTCTGCGGCACCTGCGTTGCTTCACCACGGCCCAGCCAACGGCTCAAACGATTCTTTTCAAGGGACAAGTTGCAGACTCGCTTGTGCAGTCAGGTTGCTCGGCAAGCGCGGGACCTCGCCAATGCCAGGGAGGGTCAACAAGGGCAGTACCTGAGCCAGTCGGGTCTTGGGATACTGGATGGTCACGGTCAGAATGCCTGCGCTATAAGTCACGCTGGTATGGTTGACATTGAATCCCAGCGCTGGGGGTATCCACGACAACTGGTTCATGACCACACTCTGAGCCTGACTCTTCAACAGATCGTTATAGCCAGTAACTGTCGGACTGAGGGCCACACTTCTGCGCACCGCTTCACTGGCAGCGGCATTGAATGACTGGACCATGAGCAACGGCAGGCTATAACTCACCATGCCGTAGAACACCGCAAAGAAAATAACGAACACCGCAGAGAATTCAATAGCGGCGGCCCCCTGTTGACGACGGGGCAAGGTATGTTGCAGAACAGTTTTCATATCGACGTCTACCCAGACATGTAGTGCATCAACACAGCATAGATTCTTTCCCGATAACAGGATGTCTTCGGCGTGATGAAATTATTTTTCCTGTTGATATGGTTTGCAATTTGCGCCGAACAGGATGCGCGTTGCAAGCAGATTTCCAACGGGCTGACACTCGGCGCAGCAGCGCTGGCTATTATCTACCTGACGTTGACCGGTATGACCTGGCTCGGCTCGCCTGCGCTGGAGGCCTTGTTGGCCGTGACCCTGGCATTGGCGCTGACATTGCCAGGTTATGCACTCGGCAAGTTGGGCGCCGCAGACGTCAAACTGATGACGGCGTTGGCGCTGGCCTCGAACAGTGCCTATCTGCTGTGTACATTTATTGGCGCGGGCGTTGCCATGGCGACCTGGCTTATCGTCGGAAAGAGTGCCTGGCCCCATGCGCAGCAATGGCTTGCACAACGCTATCGGTATATGAACCCCGCGGCGCCAGATAAACATCCTTTTTCACCTTTTTTATTCGCCGGTTTACTCCTGAGCATGGCACTGCTCCATGAGTCGCATAACGGTGCAGGAAAATTTTAATGCTATGTACATAGTCAGAAAGTACGACTACGGTTAAGTCATGGCGATGGCGTACTGTCACCAACACCCCCACTGATCGAATAACGCCGAGTCATGTTTTGCTGAATGGATCGGGGCGCCGTCGACGGTCCCCTAACAGCATGGAGTTGCCTGTGGATAACTACCCGCTCACGAAAGTTCTGGTGGTCGATGACCAGCCCCTTATCGTTGAAGAACTCTGCGAGTTTCTGGAAAGCAGCGGCTATGAGTGTGTGCGTTGCTATTCAAGCCTCGAAGCCATCGAGCGTTTCAGCGCCGACAGCACGATCGGCATCGTACTCTGCGATCTGGAAATGCCTGGCATGAACGGCATCGAGATGGTCGAAGCGATGAAGATGACTGGCGGCAAGACGCACCTGTTCGAGGCGATCATGCTGACCGGCCAGGCCGAGAAAAAAGACGTCATCAAGGCGCTTAGGGCCGGCATCGCCGATTACTACCAGAAGCCGGTCGATCTGGAAGAATTGCTCGAAGGCGTGCAGCTGCAAGTCCAGGCGCTGAACGAGCGGCAGAAGAACCGTCAGCAATTGGGCCTGCTCAACGAAAAACTCCAGTTTCTGGCCGCCTCCATCGACGACCTTTATCAGAACCTGGATAGCGTTCAGAACAAGCCTCATCCCGAGCGAAAAACGCGTGACCGCGCGGAGCGCGAAGTGCAGATGCCGGTGGCACTGGCCAAGTTGTCACCTCGCCAACTGGACGTGGCTCGCCTGGTCAGTACCGGGCTGACCAATTACCAGATCGCCTGCGAACTGGGCATCACTGAAAACACTGTAAAACTCTATGTGTCGCAGGTGCTGCGCCTGACGCACATGCATAACCGCACCCAACTGGCGCTGGCATTTTCACCGGGCAAATCGGCGGAGCGGCAAAGGCTGATCGAAAGCCAGGACTGAGCAGGAATCAGGCTTCGATTTCGTTCCGCACGACGTGATAAGGCACGTCGAGCAGCACCGAATGCACTCGATTGCGGCCCGCGTGCTTGGCGCAATACAACGCCGTATCTGCCTGAGAGGCAAGGCTCAGGCTGTCGTCATCTGCACCGAGAGCAACCACGCCAGCGCTGAAGGTGCAGAACAGATCGGCGGGCTGCGCCGGATAATGGATCTCTGCAAAACGATGGCGAATGTCATCCAGCACCCTGTGGGCACTCTGGATGTCGGTGTCCGGCATGACAATGGCAAATTCTTCACCGCCGTAGCGACCGATGAAGTCGGTTTTGCGCAGGCGCTGCTTGAGAAACAGCGCAAGGCTCTTGATGACACGGTCCCCCATCGGGTGCCCGTGGCTGTCGTTGACCCTCTTGAAGTGGTCGATATCGAGCATGGCAAAGCACAGCGGTTTGCCTTCTCGTCGCGAACGAAAGCTGCAATCTTCCAGCAGTTGCAAAATATGCGTGTGATTGTAAAGCCCGGTCAGGCTGTCGCGGACCATGCGCGCCTTGAGGTTCCGCGCCCTGGCAGCACGGTTGCGCACGGTGGTGATCAGGTGACGGGGTTTGATCGGCTTGGTCAGGAAGTCGTCGCCGCCTTCGCTCATGGCGTCGAGCTGCTTGTCCTGATCGTCTTCGGCCGACAGATAAATGATCGGCACGCTGACGTAACGGTCGTTATGGCGGATGACCTTGGCCAGCTCCGTGCCGGTACAGCCCGGCATGTACATGTCGAGAATGATCAGGTCAGGCTGAAACTCGGCCAGCTCGGACATCGCCTGAATCGGGTCGAGCAGCACCCGCGTCACGATTCCGGCAGCGTTCAGGACACGCTCGGTGTGCAGCGCCTGCGCGCGGGAGTCGTCGATGATCAGCACTTTATAGGGCTCGTATTGAGCCACGCAGGTCAGGACTTCAATTTTTTCCAGCAGACTCGACGCTTCCAGCGCGCCGGTCAGAAACTCTTCGCCACCGGCCCTGACCGCGGCCAGACGGGTGGGCGTATCGGTTTCATTGAGGCTGAAAAACAACAACGGAAGCTTCTGCTCCAGCCCTTCCTGAGCCTGGGAGGCCAGTTCAAGCCCCTTGCCGGGCCCGCTGAAATCGACATCCATGACAATCGCTGCTGGATGCCGCTGCGCCATCGCCCGCTGAAACTCGGCGACATTGTGCAGCGACAGCGCCGCCAGACCGAAGAACTCCAGTTGCTTGGCCAGGCGCTCGGCCCGCTCGTGATCCTGAAGCACGATATAGACGGGCTTGCGCAACGGTGGCAGCGAAGTCTGCTCGAAACGATCGCCATGCCGCAGCCCGGTTCGGGAAAGGCGCTGCATCAGACGATTGAGATCGGTGATGACACGGCTGTTGAGACGACCGCGATTGGCTTCCACCGCATCGAGGGCCTGGCTGATCTCCTGCGCCAGAGCGCTGTGTTCAACCTGTTCGAAGCGCTCGGCAAAGCGCGAAAGACGCTGCGTGGACTCCTTGAGCTCGGCCATGTCGCCGACCGACCATTCGGCCTTCTGCAGACGTTGCCACGTCTCCAGAATCTGGCGCGCCTGGTGAATGACCCGTTGGGCAAAGTGATGCTTCAGGCGATCTCGGCTAGGGTCTTCGGGCTCGGTCATATTCAGACTACTGTGGTTTTGCTGAGCGATACGGCTGATGGCGCTATGCTAGCACCTCCATTACAACAGAACAGTGTCGTAAGTCACTTATTTGACAACATTTTGATGGCGCATAGCCAGTATGCAAAATCAATCGATGCATAGACTGCGCCTATGATCGTTACAGTTCAAATCTCAAGATAATGTCTGTCAGCCGCACCTTGAGGTAAGGTTGCGGTCGAACGCCTCGTGAAGCATTCAACTCAAGATCGAAAGGACCCTACCATGCTGGATTGGAAGAACCGCGCAGGCAGCGCGGGTGCGCGCACCGCTGACACTTCATCGACCAAACGCCGCGGTTACCTGGGTAACCTGTTCTACAGTCGCGCGCTGGGCGCCCTGATCTTGATCTACCTGCTGGTCGCACTGGCAGTCGGCTGGTACTGGAGCAAGGAACCTGCGCTGTTCCCGGTACAGCAAAACGCCCAGGCCGCTGCCGAGCGCGAAGGCAAACAGATGGTCATTGGCTACACGACGGTTGAAACGCTCAAGACCGTCGCGGGCACGTTGCTTAACAAGCCCGGTGGCTACCTGTCCAACGACCGCATGCCACCGGGCCTGTGGCTGGACAACATCCCCAGCTGGGAATACGGCGTGCTGGTTCAGGTGCGTGACCTGAGTCGTGCGCTGCGCAAGGATTTCGCCCGCTCCCAGTCGCAATCGGCTGAAGATGGCGATCTGGCCCGCGCCGAGCCGTTGTTCAACTTCAACAATCGCAGTTGGCTCCTGCCGTCGAGCGAGTCGCAGTACGCCGAGGGGATCAACTCCCTGAGCCGCTACCAGGCACGCCTGTCCGACCCCAACCAGAAAGGCGCGCTGTTTTACGCCCGCGCCGACAACCTGAACAACTGGCTGGGCGATGTCGGCACCCGTCTGGGTTCGCTGTCGCAACGCCTGTCGGCCAGCGTTGGCCGGGTCAAACTCAACAGCACGCTGAAAACCGAAGCCGCTGTGTCGGTCAAGCCCGGTGAAGTGCCGCAGGTCGATGAGGAAATCGTCGAAACGCCATGGCTGGAAATCGACAACGTGTTCTACGAAGCACGCGGTCAGGCCTGGGCGCTGTCGCACCTGCTGCGCGCCATCGAGGTCGATTTTGCCGATGTACTGGCGAAGAAGAACGCGACGGTCAGCGTGCGCCAGATCATTCGTGAGCTGGAAGCCTCGCAAGAGCCGATGTGGAGCCCGATGATTCTCAACGGCAGCCCGTTCGGCGTGTTCGCCAACCACTCGCTGGTCATGGCCAACTACATCTCGCGTGCCAACGCCGCAGTCATTGACCTGCGCCAACTGCTGAATCAGGGCTGATGTCCATACCTGCCAACGAGGCCGCACATCGCGCCGCCTCGGATGCCGAGCAGATCGCCTGGGTCGACGAACAGGATCGACTGCTCGGTTCGCTGGTCCGTGCCGACTTGCGTGAACGCGGGCTGATCGGACGCGGCACTTATATCCTGCTGTTCAACAGTCTGGGTGAGCTGTGTGTGCATCGACGCACCTTGAGCAAAGCTATTTATCCCGGCTACTGGGATGTAGCCGCAGGCGGCATGGTCCAGGCGGATGAAAGCTATGCGGCCTCTGCCGCGCGAGAACTGGAAGAAGAGCTGGGGGTCAGTGGCGTGCCGCTGCAGGCCCACGAACAATTTTTCTTCGATCAGCCGGGCAACCGGCTCTGGTGTGCAGTGTTTTCAGCCGTGTGGGACGGGCCGTTGAAACTGCAACCTGAAGAGGTCCTGGAGGCGCGCTTCATGCCCATCGCCGAAGTGCTGCAACAGGCTGAGCACAATCCCTGGTGCCCTGACTCCCTGGCGGCGCTGAAACGCTACCTCAAACAGATAGAGAACGAGCAGTAAGCGAGTGTTCAGAAATTGGCGCATCCAGCCCCTTAGCAACCGGCCGGTTTGCCGTTACACTGCGCGACCTTTTCAAACTGGACCGGCCCTGCCGTTTCAGTAGCGCTGCCCCTGCCAGAGTGGGGCTTCGCGGTCGATGGCTCGTACGAGCCCGACCCATCTTCAGTCCTCAACAAGAGGATGTTTGCGTGGCTAAAAAAGCCGCTTCTCTCGCCGCCCTGGGTGGCCTGGTATTTTCAACCGACGCTGGGCGCCACTGCCCCGATTGTCGTCTACCCGTTGCCGAGTGCACCTGCAAACAGACGGCCATCCCCGAAGGGGACGGCATTGCCCGTGTACGTCGCGAAAGCAAGGGTCGGGGCGGCAAGACGGTTACCACCATCAGCGGCGTCCCGCTGGCCGAAGAACCGCTCAAAGAGCTGGCCAAGGCCCTCAAGCAGCGCTGCGGCACCGGCGGATCGCTCAAGGAAGGCGTGATCGAGATTCAGGGTGATCACGTAGAACTGCTGTTGGCAGAGCTGATCAAAAAAGGCTTCAAGGCTAAAAAGTCCGGCGGCTGAACCCGCGAATCAAATCGTCATTTCCACTCATTACAATGCGCCCAGCTGGCTACTGGCTGGCGCTACGACTTCTTTATAGGGGACTTCGATGTCCGTACGACGCACACGCAAAGACGATGGCAGCCAATGGACCGTTGCGGACAGCCGCAGCGTTTATGGCATTCGCCATTGGGGCGCGGGTTATTTTGCAATCAACGAAGCGGGACGCGTTGAAGTCCGTCCCAACGGGCCGGACAGCTCGCCCATCGATCTTTACGAACAGGTCGACAACCTGCGCAAGAGCGGCCTGTCGCTGCCGCTGCTGGTGCGCTTCCCCGACATCCTGCAGGACCGCGTGCGCCAGCTGACCGGCGCGTTCGACAGCAACATCGCGCGCCTGGAATACCAGAGCCAATACACCGCGCTGTACCCGATCAAGGTCAACCAGCAAGAGGCGGTGGTGGAAAACATCATCGCCACGCAGAACGTCTCCATCGGCCTGGAAGCGGGCTCCAAGCCTGAACTGATGGCCGTACTGGCACTGGCGCCCAAAGGCGGCACCATCGTCTGCAACGGTTACAAGGACCGTGAGTTCATCCGTCTGGCGCTGATGGGCCAGAAGCTGGGCCACAACGTGTTCATCGTCATCGAGAAAGAGTCCGAAGTCGAACTGGTGATCGAAGAGGCCGCCGAGCTGAAAGTCGCCCCTCAGGTCGGCCTGCGCGTGCGCCTGTCTTCCCTGGCGTCGAGCAAATGGGCGGATACCGGTGGCGAGAAATCCAAGTTCGGCCTGTCGGCTGCGCAATTGCTGTCGGTGGTCGAGCGTTTCCGCAAGGCCGGCCTGGATCAGGGCATCCGCCTGCTGCACTTCCATATGGGCTCGCAGATCGCCAACCTGGCCGACTATCAGCACGGCTTCAAGGAAGCGATCCGTTACTACGGCGAACTGCGCAAGCTTGGCCTGCCGGTGGACTACATCGATGTCGGGGGTGGTCTGGGGGTCGATTACGACGGCACGCACTCGCGCAACGCCAGCTCGATCAACTATGACATGGACGACTACGCTGGCGTGGTGGTCGGCATGCTCAAGGAATTCTGCGACGCGCAAAGCCTGCCGCACCCGCATATTTTCTCGGAAAGCGGCCGCTCGCTGACTGCCCACCACGCCATGCTGGTGGTGCAGGTGACCGACGTCGAAAAACACAACGACGAAGTCCCGGAAATCGCCGACAAGGCCAGCCTGCCGGAAACCGTGCAATGGCTGGTCGACCTGCTGGGTCCGACCGACATCGAGATGGTCACCGAAACCTACTGGCGCGCCACGCACTACATGAGCGACATCGCGGCCCAGTACGCCGATGGCAAGATCAGCCTGTCGGAAAAAGCGCTGGGCGAGCAATGCTACTTCGCCGTCTGCCGCCGCCTGTACAACTCGCTGAAAGCCCGTCAACGCTCCCATCGTCAGGTGCTGGACGAGCTCAACGACAAGCTGGCCGACAAGTACATCTGCAACTTCTCGGTGTTCCAGAGCCTGCCAGACACCTGGGCCATTGGCCAGGTACTGCCGATTCTGCCCCTGCACCGCCTGAATGAAGAGCCGGTGCGCCGTGCCGTGCTTCAGGACCTGACATGCGATTCGGACGGCAAGATCAAGCAGTACGTCGATGAGCAGAGCATCGAGACCAGCATGCCGGTGCATTCGCTGAACGAAGGCGAAGACTATCTGCTGGGGATCTTCCTGGTGGGTGCCTACCAGGAAATTCTCGGCGACATGCACAACCTGT
The DNA here is from genome assembly GCF_020515755.1 of Pseudomonas sp. B20. Lineage (NCBI taxonomy): Bacteria > Pseudomonadati > Pseudomonadota > Gammaproteobacteria > Pseudomonadales > Pseudomonadaceae > Pseudomonas > Pseudomonas sp. B20. The sequence continues at coordinate 146,427 of NZ_JAHPJG010000013.1, read as the reverse complement.
TCGGTGATACCGACTCGGTGAACATCTACCAGAACCCGGACGGCAGCGTTTACCACGCCGGCATCGAAACCCACGACACCATCGAAGACATGCTGCGCTACGTGCACCTGTCGCCGGAAGAACTGATGACCCATTACCGGGACAAGGTCGCCAGCGCCAAGATCACCCCACGCGAGCGCACCTACTTCCTCGATGCCTTGCGCCTGGGGCTGACCCGCTCGTCGTACCTGTCGTCCTGATCCTTGCGCGGCGCCAACTCTGACTGCTTATCGTGCCAATGCTCCGCATTGGCATGCAGTTCGTGACGCGGAGTGTGAGGAACGAGAGGTGCCCGTAACCTCCGCCCCCCCCATGCTCCGCGCTCATACAACCCACGCACTCGACGTAATCCCCCACCAACATCTGCTGTAGGCAACGTCCTGTTCTACCTGCAGACCTCTACCCTGCCCGGCTTCTGCGCGAGAATCCGCGGTCGCATTCCCGGTAGAGAAGCCCTCCATGCCCGACCCCGACAGCGCGCCGTTCTTTCATCTGGAGATTGCCCGCCTGCAGCGCCGTTTCAGCGTCGTATCGTTCAGCGTAACCGAAGCGATCAGCCAGCCGTATGCCATCGAGCTGGAAATCCTCGGCGACGGCTTCGATCTGGACCTGACCAGACTGATGTACAAGCCTGCCTGGCTGAGCTGCGGTAGCGAGCAGGGTTTTCCGGGGCAGAGTTTTCAAGGACAAGGCTTTCACGGTCAGATCCACGGCGCGACCCGCAAGCACTACCACCCCGGCCCGGCCTGTTACACGCTGCTGATGGGGCCTCGACTGGCCTGCCTCGGGCTGCGTCAGCAGTCACGTATCTTTCAGCACATGACCGCCACGCGGATCATCGCCCAGGTGCTGGAAGAACATGGTTTGAAGAACGCCTTCCGCTTTGACCTGCAGACAGAATGCATCGAGCGCGAAAGCTGCGTGCAGTATCAGGAATCCGACCTGCAACTGGTCCAGCGGCTGTGTGCAGAAGAAGGCATTCACTACCAGTTCGTCCACTCGCGTCGCCGCCACCTGCTGGTATTTGGTGCCCGCCCCCGGGAAACCGGGTTCACAGCACCTGCCCCGGCACCGCGCCCCACCATTGCACCACTGCAGCGTGCCTGGATCATCGGCAGCGACGGCGAAGCGGCGAGGACCGATGCGTCAGGTCGGGTGCACGTGCGCCTCGAATGGGACTGGCAGCGCCCGGAGGGCCCCGACACTGGCTGCTGGCTGCCTATGGCTGCGGGGCTGGATGTTGAGTGTCGAGGTGGCATGGCAGTGATAGTGAGCTTTTGCGCAGACGACAAACTCCCGCCGCAGATCACCGGCTGCCTGTCAGTGCAGGCAGACGATGGCGGCCACAGACGTGATCAGGCACCTGCCGACAACGTCGAGATGCACCTCGACTGGCAGGCGATCGCCGGGCCAGACCGGCAACTGCAACTGGCGGACGGGACCCGCGTAGAACTGGCTGAAGGCAGCACACTGACCGTCGATGCCGGGGCAAGCACGGTACAGATCGATAACAGCGGTCTTACGCTGAGCAGCCCGCGCATCAGCTTCGCCGGCCCACCGAGTGATCCGCACGCCACTGAATGACGTAGCAGCAACTGTGCGGCACTGGGACGAAGCGTGACGGTCTCAGGCATATCCGACTTACCTTCCAGAGCCCCTCCGCCATGATCCGAGTGATTTTCCTGACACTGATGACCGGAGCCGTACTGGCAGCCTTGTCCGGCTGCTCGCCTTTGAAGCTGCTCAACACGCTGAACCCCAGCGGCCCTGTCGATCATGTCTACAATCTGGCTTACGGGCCAGATCCACGCAACACGCTGGATGTCTACACGCCCAAGGCAAAACCGGCCAAGGCACCGGTCGTGGTGTTTTTCTATGGCGGCAGCTGGAACAGCGGCTCGAAGGCCAATTACGCATTCGTCGGCGAAGCGCTGGCCGCACGAGGCATGGTGGTGGTCATCGCCGACTACAGGCTGTATCCACAGGTACGTTACCCAAGCTTTCTGGAAGACTCGGCCAAGGCGCTGGCCTGGGCGCACAAGCATGCGAACACCTACGGTGGCGATCCGAGCCGCCTGTACGTGATGGGCCACAGCGCGGGTGCCTACAACGCCGCAATGCTCGCGCTCGACCCGCGCTGGCTGGCGCGCGAAGGGTTGTCGCCCTCCATCCTCAGCGGCTGGATCGGGCTGGCCGGGCCTTACGACTTCCTGCCCATCGAGAACCCGGACGTGAAGCCGGTATTCTTCTTCCCCAATTCACCGCCCGACTCGCAACCCATCAACCACGTCACGTCCAGCGCACCACCGGCATTGCTGATGGCCTCGAACACCGACTCGCTGGTCAACCCCAAGCGAAACACCGGTGGCCTGGCCAGGTCGCTGCGTGAAGCCGGCGTGCCGGTGCGCGACCTGTACTTCTCGCGCACCAACCACGGCACGCTGGTCGGCGCATTCGCCAAATTGCTAAGCGGTCTGGCACCAGTGGTCGACGAGGTGGACATGTTCGTCAAGCACACGCCGCAAACGGCGTCTGAAAAGAACGCAGCAACCGGGTCGAAAGCTCAGTGAACGAACCAGCCGTCACTGCGTGTCAGCCGCCAGGCAATGGTCCCCAGACTAAGGCCGCGCAGCAGGGTAAAGGCCAGGAACGTCAGCCATAGGGCGTGGTTGCCGTGGCTGGAAGCCAGATAAGCCAACGGCGCGATGCACGCTGCGCTGAACAGCATCGCGTTACGCATTTCCCGCGCACGCGTTGCACCGATGAACAGGCCGTCCAGCAGGTAGCTCCAGACGGCCAGCAACGGCATCAGCGCCAGATACGGCAGATACGTCATCGCGGTGGCGCGCACTTCCGGGATATCGGTCTGCAGACTGACGAAGGCATGCCCAGCCACCAGAAAGAACAGCGCGAACACTACGCTGGAAATCAGTGACCAGCCCCCAGCAACTACCAGCGAGCGGCGCAACGTATCCCGGTCCCGCGCACCGATGGCATGCCCGCACAGCGCTTCGACCGCATGCGCCAGCCCATCCAGGGCATGGGCAGTCAACAGCAGGCCATTGAGCAGCAAGGCATTGGCGGCAACCGTTGCATCCCCCAGGCGAGCGCCCTGCACGGTGATCAGGAACATCACCGATTGCAGCGCCAGCGTGCGCAGAAAGATGTCACGGTTGACTGCCAGCAAGGGCCGCCAGTTGCTCCATAGCCGCAAGGCCGACCAGACGATCCGCCCAGGCCAGGCGCGCAAGGTGTTACGCGCCAGCAGCAGACCGAGCACCACGCCCGTCCACTCCGCGAGTACCGACGCACGCGCCGAGCCGACCACGCCCCAGTCCAGCCCCAGGACGAACCACAGATTGAGCACGATGTTGACGGCATTGGTCACCAGCAGAATCGCCAGTGGCGCCCGAGCGTTCTGCGCGCCCAGAAACCAGCCGACCAGCGCGTAACTGGCCAGCGCCGCGGGCAGGCCGAACAGTCGGGTATGGAAGAAATCCAGGGTCATTTGCTGCAGATCGGCAGACGGCTGCATCATCGTCAGCGCCAGATGGCTGAACGGCAAGGCAATCACACCCAGCAACAACGCCAGCCCGACAGCCAGCAGCAGCCCCTGCAACAGAATCCGCCGCAAGGCAGCGCTGTCACTGCGCCCTGCCGCCTGCGCGGCAAACCCGGTGGTGCCCATGCGCAGAAAGCCCATGGCCCAGGCGAGGAACGTATACAGCGTGGCCCCCACCGCCACGGCACCCAGCTGATGGGCGTGGGGCAAATGACCGATCACCGCACTGTCGACCAGCGCCACCAGCGGCACGGAAATATTCGACAGAATCATCGGCGTCGCCAGCGCCCAGACGCGACGATGGGTTGAGCGATGACGCCAGTCAGTGAGCAACGTAGACATGAGAACCCCCGGCAAGGCGGGCATTGTAGCCAGATCAAACGCAGGGTGTCCCAGCGTTTCGATACGTCCGGAAACGGTACTCATGCCTCGAAAGCTGCAGCGTTATCGTTGCACACGCTCCAGTGGGAATGCATTTCGTGACGCTCTGCGTCACCCGCTGCATGCCAACGCGCAATGGCACGATAGTCAGTCCGTTCGATATATGAACTTACTGGTCAATCTGACAGTAATACTTGTCATCACGACTGTTATATAGTCGCATCCTCTCTACCGTTGCCGATGAGTGCCCCCATGTTAAACAAAGGATTGTTTCTGGCTTGCGCGCTTGCGCTGCTGAGCGCCTGTGATTCTTCTTCCACGGATAAACCCGCGCCCGCTACGGCCCCCACGACCCAGGCAACGGTCACCGACACAAAGCCCAAACCCGCAGTCGACCTCGCCGCGCTGAGCAAGCGCTACGCAGGCCGCGAACTGACGGTCATCGATGTGTCGGAAATCCAGGTCGACGGCGCAAGCACCCTGTCGGTGAGCTTCTCGGTCCCGCTCAACCCCGAGCAGAAATTCGACGAAAAACTTCACTTGGTGGACAGCAAGAGCGGCAAGGTCGACGGTGCCTGGGAGCTATCTGACAACCTCATGGAATTGCGCCTGCGCCACCTGGAGCCGCAGCGCAAACTGGTCCTGACCGTCGATGCCGGGCTGCTGGCCGTCAACAAGGCCAAACTCGCCGCCGAATACATCAGCCGCCTGGAAACCCGCGATCTGCAGCCCTCTGTCGGTTTCGCCAGCCGTGGCAGCCTGTTGCCGACCCGTCTGGCCGAGGGCCTGCCGGTGATCGCGCTGAACGTCGACAAGGTGGATGTCGAGTTCTTCCGCATCAAACCCGACTCTATGCCGAACTTCCTCGCCCAGTGGGACGGCGCGTCGAGCCTGTCCAGCTACAGTTCCGAAGAGCTGCTGCCCATGGCCGACCTGGTCTACAGCGGCCGCTTCGACCTCAAGCCCGCGCGCAACACCCGTGAAACCCTGCTGCTGCCGATAGCCGGTATCAAACCCCTGCAACAGCCAGGGGTTTATCTGGCGGTGATGCGCGCCTCGGGCACCTACAGCTACTCGCAGCCGGCCACCCTGTTGACGCTCAGTGACATCGGCCTGTCGGTGCACCGTTACAGCAACCGTCTGGACGTCTTCACTCAAGCGCTTGAGGGTGGCAAGGCCCTGGGTGATATCAGCGTCGATGTGTATGACGACAACGGCAAGGTCGTCGCCCAGGGCAAGACCGACAGCGACGGCCACGCGCAACTGCCATTGCCGGCCAAGGCTGCCGTGGTACTGGCGCACAAAGATGAACAGACCAGCATGCTGCGCCTCAACAGCTCGGCGCTGGACCTGGCCGAGTTCGATATCTCCGGCCCGCAGGCTCACCCGCTGCAGTTCTTCATCTTCGGCCCGCGCGACCTGTATCGCCCCGGCGAAACCGTGCTGCTCAACGGCCTGCTGCGCGACAGCGACGGCAATACCGTCAAGCCGCAGCCCGTCACCGTCGAAGTGCGCCGTCCCGATGATCAGGTCAGCCGCAAATTCGTCTGGGAAGCCGACAGCAACGGTTTCTACCAGTATCAATTGCCGCTTGCCGACGAAGCCCCCACCGGACGCTGGCAACTGGTGTTCGACCTGGGCGACGGCAAACCGCAGCTCTACGAGTTCAAGGTCGAGGACTTCCTGCCCGAGCGTCTGGCGCTGGAGCTCAAGGGCAGCGACACGCCGGTGGCGCCTGCTGACAACCCGCAATTCGATATCACTGGCCGCTACCTGTACGGCGCCCCCGCTTCGGGCAATACGCTGACCGGTCAGGTCTATGTCCGCCCGCTGCGCGAGGCGGTGCCGAAGCTGCCGGGTTATCAGTTCGGCTCGATCACCGAAGAAGACCTCAAGCATGATCTGGAGCTTGAAACCGTCACCCTCGATGCCGAAGGTCATTCGACGCTCGCCGTGCAGAGCGAATGGGCGCAGGCCAAATCGCCGCTGCAACTGATTCTGCAAGCCAGTCTGCAAGAGTCTGGCGGGCGGCCGATCACCCGTCGTCTGGTGCAGCCGATCTGGCCTGCCGAACACCTGCCCGGCGTGCGTGCACTGTTCGGCAGCAGCACTGGCAGTGACGACTACGACGACGAAGCCAAGGGCGAAGCGCAGACCAACGGCGACGGCCCGGCCGATTTTGAAATCGTCATGGCCGACGCGGCTGGCAACAAGCTGGCCGCTGACAACGTGAAAGTCCGGCTGATCCGCGAGCGCCGCGATTACTACTGGAACTACTCGGCCGACGACGGCTGGAGTTACCACTTCAACGAGAAATTCCTCAACCTCAACGAAGAGACTGTCAGCATCACCAAGGACGCCACCGCCAAAGTCAGCTTCCCGGTCGAATGGGGTCCTTACCGTGTCGAGGTGGAAGATCCGTCCACCGGAATGGTCAGCAGCCTGCGCTTCTGGGCCGGTTATCGCTGGCAGGACAATACTGACGGCGGCGCGGTCAGACCGGATCAGGTCAAGCTGGCGCTGGACAAGCCGGCCTACAACGATGGCGACACCGCGAAAATCACTGTCACCCCGCCTGCTGCGGGCAAGGGTTATCTGCTGGTCGAGTCCAGTGAAGGGCCGCTGTGGTGGCAGGAAATCGACGTGCCTGCCGAAGGCAAATCGTATGACATACCGCTGGACAAAAAATGGGCGCGCCACGACCTGTACGTCACCGCTCTGGTGATACGTCCCGGTGAACGCAAGGCCAATGTCACACCCAAGCGCGCCGTGGGTGTTCTGCATCTGCCGCTGGACCGGGCGCAGCGCAAGCTGGCGCTGACGGTCACCGCGCCGGAGAAAATGCGCCCCAGACAACCCCTGACCCTAAAGGTCGCCGCCAAAAATGCTGACGGCAGCGTACCCAAACAGGTCCACGTGCTGGTGTCGGCGGTGGACGTCGGCATCCTCAATATCACGAGCTACGCAACGCCCGATCCGTTTGCCAGCCTGTTTGGCCGCAAGCAGTACGGAGCAGACCAACTGGACATCTACGGTCAGCTGATCGAAGCCGGCCAGGGGCGCCTGGCAAGCATGGCGTTCGGTGGCGATGCATTGGCGAAGGGCGGCAAACGTCCGGACACCAGCGTCACCATCGTGGCGCTGCAAAGCGCGCCGGTGACGCTCAATGACGCCGGTGAAGGTGAAGTCAGCGTCGATATCCCGGACTTCAACGGCGAACTGCGAATCATGGCTCAAGCCTGGACCGACGACCGCTACGGCATGGCCGAGGCGAAAACCGTGGTTGCCGCGCCAATCATCGCCGAACTGTCGACGCCGCGCTTTCTTGCCGGTGGCGACCAGACCAGCGTGGCGCTGGACGTCTCCAACCTGTCGGGCAAGGCACAGAAGCTGGACGTGAAAATCAGCGCTGAGGGCCAGTTGAGCCTTCCGGGCGGCGACCAGAGCAAGCCCCTGCAGCTCAAGGAGGGCCAGCGCGTCACCCTGAAGGTTCCGGTGCTGGCGCAAGGCGGCCTGGGTCAGGGCAAAATCAAGGTGCTGGTCGAAGGTCTGGACCTGCCGGGCGAAAACCTGCCGGCCTTTACCCGCGAATGGACCGTCGGTGTGCGCCCGGCCTACCCGGCGATGCTCAAGCATTACCGCGCCACTCTCAATGATCAGCCCTGGAGCCTGCCGGAGGGCGCGCAGGAAGCGTTCGAACCGGCCGGTCGTGAGGCGCTGCTGTCGTTGTCGAGCCGTCCGCCCTTGAACCTCGGCGAACAGATTCGCGCATTGAAAGCCTACCCTTACGGCTGCCTGGAACAGACCGCCAGCGGCCTGTACCCGTCGCTGTATGCCGATGCCGCAACCCTCAAGCGCCTGGGCCTGACCGGCGAAACGGATGCCGAACGCAAGCGCAAGGTCGAGATCGGCATCGAGCGGCTGCTGGGCATGCAACGTTACAACGGCAGTTTTGGCCTGTGGGGCTCGGACAGCGACGAGGAATACTGGCTGACGGCGTATGTCACCGATTTTCTGCTGCGCGCCCGCGATCAGGGCTTTGCCGTACCGCCGGATGCGCTGAAGAAAGCCAGTGAACGCCTGCTGCGTTATCTGCAGGATGCCGGCCAGATTCAGGTCAATTACAGCCAGAACGCCGAACATACGCGCTTCGCCGTGCAAGCTTATGCCGGGCTGGTGCTGTCGCGCAGTCAGCAGGCACCGCTCGCTGCCTTGCGCAGCCTGTTCGACCGCCGCAGCGACGCGCGCTCCGGCCTGCCGCTGGTGCAATTGGCAGTCGCGCTGGAGAAGATGGGCGACAAACCCCGCGCCGACCAGGCCCTGATGGCGGGTCTGGCCGCCAGCCGCAAGAATGAATGGCTGGCTGACTACGGCAGCTCGCTGCGTGATCAGGCGTTGATACTGGCACTGCTGGAAGAAAACGACCTCGCCAAAGACAAGCGTGATGAGCGCCTGTTTGCCTTGGCCGATGAGGTGGCCGCCAATCGTTACCTGTCCACGCAGGAAAGCAATTCACTGTTCATGGCTGGCCGTAACCTGCTGGGCAAACCGGAAAAGGACTGGACCGCCAGCATCGCCAGCGGCACTCAAACCCGCGAGCTGAGCAACCGGCAGCCGGGCCTCAAGCTGGACGGTTCGCTGCTGGCCTCGCCGCTTTCGGTACACAACCAGAGCAGCGAAGCGCTTTACCAGCAACTGACCGTCTCCGGTTATCCCACCCAGGCGCCTGTAGCGGGTGGCGAAAACCTGAGCATTCGCCGCGAGTACCTGAACCTGAGCGGCGCACCGCTGAACATCGGCGCCTTGAAAACCGGGCAACTGGTGCTGGTGCACCTGGAAATCGGTGCCAAACAGCGCGTGCCGGATGCGCTGGTGGTGGACCTGCTGCCTGCGGGCCTGGAGCTGGAAAACCAGAACCTGGCGCAGAGCGCGGCCAGCCTGGAAGACGCCAGCGAAGACGTGAAAACCATCCGCGAGTCGATGGAAAACGCCGGGCTCAAACATCAGGAATATCGTGGCGACCGCTACGTAGCAGCCCTGGACATCGAGGGCAGCAGCACCGTGCACCTGCTCTACCTGGCGCGAGCCGTCACCCCGGGCACCTACCGCGTACCGCCGCCGCAGGTCGAATCCATGTACCGCCCGAACTGGCAAGCCCTGGGCGAAGCGCCAGCGCAGATGGTGGTGAAGGGGAAATGATCGCCAATTGATTGGAATGCATGACAGTGGAAGCAAGCTTGCTCACAAAGGGGCCGACGCACCACAGCTCCAGTAGGAGCGACCGGGGCGGCGATCCGCATTGTTCGCGAAAGGGCCGGTACATCCGCTGAAGATGTATCGCCCGTACCAGAGCCTTCGCGAACAAGTTCGCTCCTACAAAAGTAAAAAGTGTCTCAGATGTGCGCCACAGAAACGATCGAGGCACCATACACAACTGCCCCGACACACCGCAGATCCAGTGGGAGCGAGCTTGCTCGCGAAGGCGTCGCCCCGTTCACCCACCATGGCGGCAGGCTAGCCTTTCAACGCATCAATGAATGATCCAGCTCAGCAACCAGAGGCCCAGCGCCAGCCAGATGATGCCAAGGATGATCGAAGCGCGCATGAAGGCGCGGACCGCCGAGTACAGCAGCATCAGGCCGATGACCAGTGCGATGATGCTGATCAGCGAGGTGTCCATGCCCAGCGTGCGGGACAAGCCATCGACAAAATTTCCCCCAGCATGGGTAAACCCGTTGAACAACCACGCCAGACCGTCGACAAAGAAGCGAATGATCGCGCCGATGGCCTGCCCGAGCCATTCAAAAAAGCCTTCTACCTGCATATGTACGTCCTGATTGGGGTCGTGAAGAAAATGGTCTGTCCGCTTTGGCTGTCGCAATGCGTGTCAGGTTCCGTGGATCATAAAGGCTCTTTGCGTTGAAACCTGAATTTCTTCTGCGCCTGCCACGAACATTCAAGTGGCTGGCGGGCGCGATCATGCTGCTGATCGCCCTCCTCTGGCTGGCCGACCGACTTTGGCCGCTGCCACTGCCCAGGGACGATCTGGCTCGCGTCGTCCTGGCCGAGGACGGCACACCGTTGTGGCGCTTTGCCGACGCCAATGGCGTGTGGCGCTACCCGGTCAGCAATGAGCAGGTCTCGCCCTACTACCTCGAAGCCCTACTGACCTACGAAGACCGCTGGTTCTACAGCCATCCCGGGGTGAATCCGCTGGCGCTGTTACGCGCCACCTGGCAAAACCTCAGCGGTGCCCGTGTAGTCTCGGGCGGCAGCACACTGTCGATGCAAGTGGCGCGGTTGCTCGATCCGCATTCACGCACACTATCCGGCAAGTTCCGCCAGCTGTGGCGCACGCTGCAACTTGAGTGGCACCTGTCCAAGGATCAGATCCTCAGTCTGTACCTCAATCGCGCCCCGTTCGGCGGCACACTGCAAGGCGTCGCAGCCGCCAGTTGGGCTTATCTGGGCAAGTCGCCGCAAAACCTGACCCGCGCCGAGGCGGCATTGCTGGCGGTGCTGCCACAGGCGCCAAGCCGCCTGCGTCCTGATCGCCACCCGCAGCGCGCGCAACAGGCCCGCGACAAGGTGCTGAGACGCCTGGCAGAGTTTCAGGTGTGGCCGCAAGCAAGCGTGAACGAAGCACTGGAAGAGCCTTTATGGCTGGCACCGCGACAGGAACCGAGCCTGGCGCCGTTGCTGGCCCGACGCCTGAATCGCCCCAACAGCCCGCCACTGATCCGCACCACGCTGGACGCGTCACTGCAACGGCGCATGGAAGACCTGCTAATGGGCTGGCGCGCACGCCTCCCGGAGCGAACGTCGGCGGCGATTCTGGTGGTCGAGGCGGAAAACATGGCCGTGCGCGCGTACGTCGGCTCGGTGGACATCAATGACGCCAAGCGCTTCGGCCATGTGGACATGGTCACCGCCCTGCGTTCGCCGGGCTCGACGCTCAAGCCGTTCCTGTACGGCATGGCCATGGACGCCGGGCTGATCCACTCCGAATCCCTGATGCAGGATGTACCGCGGCGCTATGGCGACTATCGACCAGGCAACTTTTCGAGCGGTTTCGGCGGGCCGGTGGCGGCCAGCTCGGCGCTGTCGATGTCCCTCAACCTGCCTGCCGTGCAGTTGCTGGAGGTCTACGGGCCAAAGCGCTTCGCCGCCGAACTGCGCAATGGCGGCGTGCCCCTGACCCTGCCGCCGCTGGCGGAGCCGAGTCTGGCACTGATTCTTGGCGGCGCAGGCAGTCGGTTAGAGGACTTGGTGACAGGCTACAGCGCCTTCGCGCGCGGCGGGCGCAGTGCCGATGTTCGACTGCAACCGCAGGACCGACTGCGCGAGCGGCGGATGATGTCGCCGGGCGCTGCGTGGATCATTCGACGCATTCTCAGTGGTCAGTCGCGCCCGGACATCGACCCGCGCGCCGAGCTGGTACAGCGCCCGCAACTGGCCTGGAAAACCGGCACCAGCTATGGCTTCCGCGATGCCTGGGCGATTGGCGTCGGGCCGCGTTTCCTGGTGGGTGTCTGGATCGGCCGGCCGGATGGCACACCGGTGCCAGGGCAGTTCGGGCTGGCTTCGGCAGCGCCACTGATGCTTCAGGTGCACGATGTGTTGGTCAATCGCGACAGTCAGCGCGGGATCGCCGCACCGGTGCAACCCGTGCCGCTGAACATCGGTGTGGCCGCCATCTGCTGGCCGCTGGGTCAACCGATGAGCAAAAGCAACCCCAATTGCCGGCGCCAACGCTTCGCCTGGACGCTGGACGGCACCACGCCGCCCACCCTGCAAGCGGCCGACCAACCGCTTGGGCTGGGTTTGCAGGAGCGTGTCTGGGTCAATGCCAAGGGGCTGCGCGTCGCGGCCAATTGCCCGGACGCCCAAGCGCAGGACATCGCGCTGTGGCCTGCGCCTCTGGAGCCCTGGCTACCCAGAGCAGAGCGGCGTGATGCACGCCTGCCGCCCGCTGACCCGGATTGCCCGCCACAGAACCTGAACCTCGCGCCCCCGCTGAGCATTGTCGGTGTGCGCGAAGGCGACAACCTGCGCCTGCCTGCCGCCAGTCGTCAGGCTTTACGCCTCACGCTTTCGGCACTCGGCGGCAGTGGCCACCGCTGGTGGTTCATCGATGGCAAACCTCTGGCAGACACCGACACCCGGCAAGACTTCACCCCCACCCTGAGCAAACCGGGGCGTTATCAGTTAAGCGTGCTGGACGAGAGCGGCCAGACGGCGCGGGTTGAATTCAGCGTGGTGGAGTGAACGCAGACGGGTGTGACGCAGAGCGTCAAGAAAGGCATTCCCACTGGAGCGTGAGGAACGACAGGACGTCGACTTCGTGCCCATACTCCAACGTGAGCATGCTGTAGGGCGCGAGCCTGTCGTCACTGAACCTGAAAAACCTTCGGCTCGGGAAACAGGTTGTTGAGGGTTTCCAGCAGACGGACGTGATAGATCGGCTTGCGAAACAGGTCGAGCACGTGCAAACGCAGCAGGTCGCTGACGTCATCCATGTCAGCGTGGCCGGAGGTGACGATAACGGGCAAATGCTGGCGTGAAGTGTGATCTCGCAAATGGCGAATCAGCTGGATGCCGCTTTCCTCCGGCATCCGCAGGTCAGTGATCACCAGCGCGATATCCGGGTGGAGGGTCAACTGGTGCAAGGCCATCTTGACGGAAGACGCCGTGAAACAGCAGAACCCCTCACCTTCGAGCAGTTCTGCCAATTCCTCGTTTGCGTCCTCTTCGTCATCAACCAGAAGCAGTTGTTGGCGGATGGGGTGGACAGCCATGTGGTTCTCTCAACAGGGTGAACTCATGTCGCAATCATAGACTACCCCGCAGCAGGTGTGGAGGCCCCTGTCGTAGTACCCGTCAAGGCAGTCTGAATTTTTGTGAAAATCGCCCCCACACTTGCGCTGATCGTTGGAACAAAAGCAATCAACGCCACGGCAACCATCGCCGCTACCAAAGCGTATTCAATACCTGACGCCGCCTCACGATCCCTCAAAAAACAACTGATCCGGGTATAAGCGCCTACATAAATCTTGGTCAGGAACATCTCATTTCTCCTTGCGCCTCCGAGACGCGAACATGCATGACACATGCGAAACTGTGTGCCCCTCCAGCATTGTCTGCAATCCATAAACCCACAATCGCAACAAAGTATTAACCGGAAAGTTATAGTCCCTACACTACCCAAAAAAACAAAGGACTCAAACGGCGTCTCGTCAGTAAAAAACCCTTATATACCAAAGCACAATGGCGCTTTTGAATGAATGAGCTAATGTCATTAAAAGCCGTTATGCCGTTCACCGTTGCTAGATTAAGAAGTTGATGCACCGGTTCGAGAATGTCCTGCGATGACAAAGGGAAACTTGCCATGAGCAGTCGTGTCACCATGGTGCTCGCTGTACTGTTTTTGCTGGGTGCGTTAATCGCTGGATATCTGGGAATTGTTGTCGGCAGACCAACTGAGGTGCCTGTTGAACCCCCACCATCGGCGCCACCTGTAACCACCGAACAAACCACCCCGCCTGCGGCGACTCCTCCCGTCGAGGACGCTCTGCGTCACAACGTCGTGGTGTTGGCCAGGGATATCCCTGCCTACACCGCAATCACGGCCGATGACCTGACCATCGAGCGCCTCAAGGTCGCCCCACCCGGGAGCTTTGAAGCGATCGACAAGATCGTCGGGCGCAGCAGCTGGCGCACGCTGACCGCCGGAAGCTGGCTTACGGAGAGCAACTTCGAAGCAGGCGGCACCCTGGCGCGAATGATTCGGCCACACGAGCGGGCCCTGGCATTACAGGTCGATGAAGTGACGGGCGCCTCCGGGCAACTCAGCCCCGGCGACTACGTGGATGTGCTGCTTTACCTGCCTGAGGACGTGAGCAATCCGAATCGGTCGAGTCAGGTCGTGGTGCCTGCCCTGCGCATTCTCGGCGTTGGCGGGCTGCTTGGTCCGGACCGCAATGGCAAACCGGTGCAGGACCTCAACGCTGACGAACGCCTCAAACAGGAGCAGCAGCGAATCAACGCGCGAACCGTCACGGTCGCGGTGCCGCAAGCCCTGGTGGCGCGCCTGATGCTGGCGTCGCAAACCGGTGTCCTGCGTCTGGCCGTGCGCAGCGCCGACGAGGGCAACCTGCAGGATTACTGGGCCAACGAAGCCAGCGGCCCTGACGCTGCCGAGCGACTCGATTCAGCCAACCGCCAACTGGTCAGCTTCAGACAACTGAGCCTGGGGCCGGCCAGCGCGCCAACAGCAGGCGCAACCCCGCGTACGTCTCGCGCTGTCGAGGTCATACGCGGTAACCAGATCACGCAACAAACTCCCTGATTGAGCAAGGATTGCATTTGATGAGCTGTTGTTCCGTGCCAGTTATAAAACCCCGTTTGCTGGCGTTAGCCATCGCGACATTGTGCGCGCCAGGCGCGTGGGCCGCTTCGGGCAGTTGTGCCGGCCTTGCCGCGATGCCGGCGGCCGTGGAAATCGACCAGGGCATTCAACAGGAGGTCCGCTCTGCGGTGCCCATCACCCGCATCGCCGTGGGTGATCCGAAAATCGCCGACGTGCACGTCAACGGCACCGACGGTTTTCTGTTGACCGGCGTCGCGCAGGGTACGACCAGCCTGATGGTCTGGACGGCCTGCGCAAGTGCGCCGCGCCAGAGCATGGTCTTCGTCCGTGGCCGGGCGACGACCGCCATGGTCGAGAGTGTCACCGCGCCGTCTGCCGATGCGCAGTTACCCAGCCAGGTGCAGACCGACATTCGCTTTATCGAAGTCAGCCGCACCAAGCTCAAGGAAGCCAGTACCTCGATATTCGGCAAGGGCTCGAACAACTTTCTGTTCGGCGCGCCCGGCACAGTGCCGGGTGTCAACGTCACGCCAGGCACCGTCAGCGGTACAAGGCCAAACATCCCGTTGAACAACAGCAATTTCAATATCGTCTGGGGCGGTGGCAGCAGCAAGGTGCTGGGCATGATCAACGCCATGGAAAACAGCGGCTACGCCTACACCCTGGCACGTCCCAGCCTGGTCGCTCTCAACGGGCAAAGCGCGAGCTTTCTGGCCGGCGGCGAATTCCCGGTGCCGGTGCCCAACGGTGAAGGCAACGGTATCTCCATCGAGTACAAGGAGTTCGGCGTGCGCCTGACCCTGACCCCGACTGTCGTGGGCCGCGACCGGATTCTGCTGAAGGTCGCGCCGGAAGTCAGCGAGCTGGATTTCTCGGCCGGTATCACCATCGCCGGGACCACCGTGCCAGCGCTGAACATCCGCCGTACCGACACCAGCATTGCGCTTGCCGACGGTGAGAGCTTCGTGGTCAGCGGCCTGATCAGTTCCAGCAACAGCGGTTCGGTGGACAAGTTTCCCGGCCTCGGCGACATCCCGATTCTCGGTGCCTTTTTTCGCAGCTCGCAAATCCAGCGCGACGAGCGCGAACTGCTGATGATCGTCACTCCGCATCTGGTCCAGCCACTGGCCGCCAACGCCCGGCTACCGTCGCTGCCGGGTGAGGCACTGCGCACCTATGACCCGAGCTTCCCGCGTCTGTATTTTCTGGAAAGCGGCGATTTCGACCGCCGCGACGGGTTATCCAAATGAGCCAGAGCCTGAGCCAGACCTTCCTGGCAATCACCCGTAACAACACCGACCTGGAGTGGCTGCAAAGTGCCCTGGGTTCGCTGGGCCAGGTGGTCAGTGCCGGCACGGGCAGCCTCGACGACCTGCTCGCGCTGGTGGACGTGACGTTCGCCAGCGTGGTGTTCGTCGGCCTGGACCGTGAGCATTTGATGACCCAGAGCGCCTTGATCGAAAGTGCGCTGGAAGCCAAACCGATGCTGGCCATCGTTGCGCTCGGCGATGGCATGGATAACCAGTTGGTGCTCAATGCCATGCGCGCCGGGGCCAGGGACTTCGTTGCCTATGGCTCTCGCTCCAGTGAGGTCGCCGGTCTGGTCAGACGCCTGAGCAAGCGCCTGCCCGCCGTGACGCCCAACCCGAACATGAGCGGCCTGTCGGTGCTGTACGGCGTACAAAGTGATGACGACGGGGCCTTGATCGCGACGCACCTGGCGATGGTCGTGCACAAGAGCGGGCAGCGTACGCTGCTACTGGACCTCGGCCTGCCACGCGGCGACAGCCTGTTGATGCTCGGTCTTGAGTCGACCTTCAGCTTCGGTGACGCCCTGCGCCACTTGCGCAGGCTCGATGCAACGCTGATCGACAGTGCTTTCACCACCAGCGAAAGCGGCCTGCGCATTCTGGCTTACAGCGAAGCCGACGATCATCTGGAACAGTCCAGTGCCGCCGAGCTTTATATGCTGCTCAGCGCGCTGCGCCAGCATTTTCAGCATGTGGTCGTGAACCTGGTGGGGCAGCCGGACAGCGAAGCCTTGCGCTCGCTGGTCAGCCATTGCGATCAGTTGCTGTGGTACACCGACCAGAGCGTGCTGGGCTGTCGACGCAACCTGACGGTGCTCAACAACTGGCGCGAAAAAGGCATGAAAATGCAGCACGCCGGCCTGTTGGTTGATCGTTATCAGCGCTCGGTCGCGCCCAACTCCGAAACCGTGAGCAAAACCTTCGGCCTGCCGGTGCTGGCGGTGCTGCCGCTTGCGCCGGAGTTGCGCCTGAACGCCAAGAATCAGGGCGTGACGCTGTTCGAACTGGCGTCACGCGACGCGCTGTGCTCCGGGCTGCGGCGGCTTGGCGAGCATCTGGCACGGCATACCGAGGCTCGCGAGAAAGCCGATCAGGGCTGGCTCGCTCGACTATGGGGGAACCGGTAATGGCGGAGAAACTGTTTGGCGTCTCATCGCGCACGCAAGGCAAGCCTGACGACGGGCAAGGCCTGAAACTGGTGCTGCACCGCTACATCATCGACGGCATGGAAGAAAGCGGCAAAAGCCTGCTCGAAGGCTCACGACCGGCCCTGGCGCAATTCGTCATCGACAAGGTGGCCGAATACGTCGCACGCCTGCGGCTGGCCATCTCGCGTTACGAAATGGAGCGCCTGGCTGAAGAACTGGTCGACGAACTGACCGGCTTCGGCCCGCTGGAAGTGCTGCTGCGCGACACCTCGGTGACGGAAATTCTGGTCAACGGGCCAGGCAAGGTCTTTGTCGAGCGCGACGGCGTGCTGCACCACACCGACCTGCGCTTTATCGATTCGCACCACGTCGAGCGCGTCATGCAACGCATCCTGGCACCACTCGGGCGGCGACTGGACGAGTCTTCACCGATGGTCGACGCACGCCTGCCCGATGGCAGCCGGGTCAACGCGATCATTCCGCCCATCGCGCTGGACGGCCCGTGTCTGTCGATCCGGAAGTTTCGCAAGGACATGCTCAAGAGCGCCGACCTGGTGGCCATGCAGACCATCGATCAGTCGATTTTCGAGTTCTTCCAGGAGGCCGTCGGCAAACGCTGCAACATTCTGGTCAGCGGCGGCACCGGCACGGGCAAGACCACCATGCTCAACGTGCTGAGCCAGTTGATCGACAGCAATCAGCGTCTGGTGACCATCGAGGACGTTGCCGAGCTGCAGCTCAGTCACCCGCATGTGGTGCGCCTGGAAACCCGCCCGCCCAACGCCGAAGGGCATGGCGAGGTGCGCGCCAGCGACCTGATCCGCAACTCGCTGCGGATGCGCCCGGACCGCATCATCCTCGGTGAGATTCGCGGCGTCGAAGTGCTGGACGTATTGACCGCAATGAACACCGGCCACGACGGCTCGATGAGTACCGTGCACGCCAACAATGCACAGGATGCCCTGCTGCGTCTGGAAACGCTGGTGGGCCTGACCGGGCGGCTGATCCCGGAAAAGACCCTGCGCCAGATGGTCTGCGCGGCACTGGATGTGATTATCCAGCTGACGCGCCTGCCTGACGGGCGCCGCTGTGTCAGTGAAGTGGTGGAAGTGGTCGGCATCCGCGATGACATCTACGTCACCAATACCCTGTTTCGCGTTGATCGCCGCACCGGGGTCGGCTTCATGCGCGAAGCGGCCCACGCCGCTGGCGACAAGCTGCGGCCTGGCTACTGACATGCTCAAGGAGTCGGCATGAGTGCGTCTCTGGTACTGGGCCTGATCTCCTTGCTGCTGTTTATTGCGTCCATTCGCATGTTCTATCTGGCGCTCAATCAGGGAGCCAGTGAACGGGTCCGGCAGCGGCTGATGGCCGGGCAAGTGCAGCCCGTGGCTGAAAAGACCGGCTGGAGCTACCTGGATCGGGCCTTTTTGCGCGCCGGGCTGGGACAGCCGACCAAACGCATGGGCCTGGCCTTGTCGCTGTATGCGCTGCTGATACTGATCGGCTACGCAACGGCCGGCGTCGTCGGTGCGCTCAGCGTGCTGCTGGCGGTGCCTCTGACACTGCGTGTGTTCGTATCGTGGCGCTATGAGGTGCGCGTGCGCCGCATGATCCAGCAACTGCCGCAATTGCTCGACCATACCGTGCGCAGCCTCAAGTCCGGCAGAACCCTGGCCGACGCGGTGCTGCACGGCATTGACGCCACCGACCAGCCGCTCAAGGACGGCATGAGCCGGATCGAGCGTAACGTACAACTGGGGGTCAGCCTGCCGGATGCGGCAAGGGACTTTGCCGAATTGTATGAGCGCGATGAGTTTCACCTGTTCGCCATCGGCTTGCGGGTCAATCACCGCTACGGCGGCAATGCCAGCGAGCTGATGGAAAACCTGATCAAGCTGATTCGTGATCGGGAACAGGCCGGTCGCCAATTGCGCGCAATGACCGGCGAAACCCGAATGACTGCCGTAGTGCTGGCCCTGCTGCCGATCAGCATGGCCGGTTACTTTCTGGCGGTTAACCCCAGCTATCTGCTGCATATGTGGGACGACGAAAGCGGCAAGATCATGCTGAGCGTGGCCTTCGCCCTGCAGGTCACGGGGTGCGTGGTGTTGTGGCGCATGTTGAGGAGCATTTGAGATGGAACTGTTATTCGCCGCCATGATGCTTGCCGCTGCCGCATTTCTGCTGCTGTCAGGCATAGCCCGTCAACGTAGCAATGAACGCCTGGTGGCCAGACGCTTGAGGGGCCAGGTGATCCGCGAGAGCCGCATCGGCAGCTTGTTGCGGCTGCTCGGTGACACCCGCATAGGTCAACGCAGCATCAGCCTGGATTCGGAAACCCAGATACTGCTCAACCGCATCGGCTGGCGGCGCGCCAGCAAACGCTCGTTATTCGCGGCCTGCCAGGTCGGCGTCCCGGTCGGCCTGATGGTCATTGTCATCCTCGGCCAGCTGCTGTTTTTCAAAGGCATCCAGCAACCGCTCATCGCGCCGATCTTTGCCCTGGGCGCCGGCTATCTGCTGCCCAAGCGGATTCTGGCAGCCGTGGCTCGGCGCCGTCAGAAACAAGTGGTGGTGGAAATCTCTACCTTTATCCCGTTGCTGCGCATCCTGTTCGAGTCCGGCATGGCGGTCGAGCAGGCGCTTCGGGTGCTCAGCAACGAAGGCAAAGACCTACTGCCGGTGCTGTCCGAGGAAATTCGCGTGGTACTGATGCGCGTTGATTCCGGCCTGGAACTGGGCGAAGAACTGAGAAAAACCGCCGCCCTGCTGGACGTCGACGAGTTGAGCGACACCTGTGTGATCCTCAATCAACTGATTCATCAGGGCGGCGGCGCATTGAAGTCTCTGCTCACGCTCAAGCAACTGATCGATGACCGACGCCTGACCCGTCTGCAGGAATACATTTCCAAACTCTCGGCAAAGATGTCGGTGGTCATGATGGTGTTTCTGTTCCCCGCCCTGCTGATTGTGCTGGCCGGGCCAGGATTTATGGCAATCAGCCGCGCACTGGGCAGTTGACCCGGTGTTACCGTGCACGAAAGGACGCATTGCAATGAAACCAGTGATCGTACTATTCGGGCTGCTGTTGCTGAGCGGATGCGCCAGTGATGGTCGCCCCCTCTGGACGCAGACCACGGCTCAGCCGGGCCAGTGCCCCAAGCTGACCTCGGATCAGGAGTTCTCCCTGAATCTGGCTCAGAACATGGCCGATGAAGGCCGCCTGCATGCCAGCCTTGCCAACCTGGAAAGCCTGCCCGACAGCCAGGGCGAGGTTCGCCTGCGCAAGGCCCGGGTGTTGCGGCTTTTGGGCAGCAACGAGGCCGAGCCTCTGTACCGCAGCCTGCTGGGCACCTGCCGGGCAGCCGAGGGTGAGCATGGCCTCGGGCAACTGGCCGCAGCGCGTGGTGACAATGCGCTGGCACAGCAACACCTGCTGATGGCCAGCAAACTGCAACCGACCGATGAAAAGATCCGCAATGACCTGGGCGTCGTCTACCTCAACCAGCTGAAACTGGAACAGGCACGCTTTCAGTTCCTGACGGCCATGGAGCTCAAACAATCGGACTCGCTGGCGGCGGTGAACCTGGCCACACTGCTGATCTATCAGAACAACTGGACACAAGCCGCCGAACTGGCGTCGCGGGCCGGGCTGACGCCTGAACAGGTGACCGATGCCCAGGCGCGCGCCGAGCAATTGCGAAAGCCACTTGCCGCCCCTCGAGCATCTGCACGGCCCATTGCGAGCCTGGCAGGACAAAATGATCGTCAGTCCCAGGAGGTACGACCATGAAGCGCATCCTGTTCACCGGGTGTGTACTGCTGTTGAGCGCAGGTGACGCCTGGGCAGACAACACTGAAACTGCGGCCTCTGAAGCCCGACAGACCGAGACCTGGCTGCAGCTTCAGGCCAGCGGCAAGGCTGCTTCGCCGACGCCGCAGGTCAATACCGCGGCAGAACGCGACCTCAGCCTGCAACGCTGGCTGGACACGTATAAGTACAAGATCCCGGATTTTTACGATCAGGAGGCTGGTGGCAGCTTTTCCTCGGGCAAGAAATAATTCCGGCACGGTCGTGGGCCTGCTGACACCCACTCTTACAACCTGCCCTCGGCACGCCGCCGGGCACTCCGTTATCATGCGCGGACTTTCGATATTCGAGACTGCCATGCGCCGTTTGTTATGCCTGCTGTTATTGATCCTGGCCCTGCCCGCCTCCGGCGCCGGTCTGCTGGATAGCCGACCTTCATCCACCCTGGGCGGCGGCTCGCTGGATAACAGCAAGGACTTCCTGCCTGTGCGTCAGGCCTTTCAGTTGAGCCTGATCGAAACGACGCCGGAGTCGATCAAGCTGAGGCTGGTCGCCACCGATGGCTACTACCTGTATCGCCACCGCTTCCAGTTCCGCACCGAGCCTGCCGACATCGGCCTTGGCGAAGCGCAACTGCCCAAGGGCGAGCAGAAACACGACGAGTACTTTGGCGATGTCGAGGTCTACCACGGCATTCTCGATATCGACCTGCCACGCAAACCCGGCGAACAGCGCCCCTTCACCCTCGCCGTCACGTACCAGGGCTGCGCCGACAAGGGCTTGTGCTATCCACCTGAAACCGAGCGCCTGAGCATTGGAGATGTGGCCGCCAGCCCGGCCAATCAGGCCACTGCCACCCCACCCGCCGCCACGGCAGCCTGGAGCTGGAAAGAACTGGCGCTGTTTTTTCTCGCCGGCGTAGGCCTGACCTTTACCCCGTGTGTACTGCCGATGCTGCCGATTCTGTCCGGCGTGGTACTGCGCGGTCAGGTGGGCGGGTTGCGCGGCCTGAGCCTGTCTCTGGCTTACGTACTGCCAATGGCGGCGTGCTTTGCCCTGCTGGGCGCGCTGATGGGCGTGTTCGGTGCAGGCCTTAACCTGCAGGCGCGCTTGCAATCGGCCTGGGTTCTGGTGCCGTTCTCGGCATTCTTCGTGATCTTCGCCATTGCCATGTTCGGCGCTTTCGAACTGCGCCTGCCTCAGTCCATCAGCTCTCGTCTGGACCGTATCGCCGGCAAGACCCAGGGCGGTTCCTTATGGGGTGCAGCGGTGCTGGGCGTGGTCTCCAGCCTGTTGGTGTCACCTTGCGTATCGGCGCCACTGGCCGGTGCACTGTTGTATATCAGCGCCAGCGGCGATGCGCTTGGCGGTGCTCTGAAACTGTTTGCGCTGGGGTTGGGCATGGGCGCGCCGCTGTTGCTGATCGCAACCGGTGGTGCCACCTGGCTGCCGAAAAGCGGCCCTTGGCTGGTGACGGTCAAAAACGCCATCGGCGTGCTGCTGCTGGGACTGGCAATCGGCCTGCTGAGCCGTGTGTTGCCAGGGCAGGTCACGTTGTTGCTGGTGGGCCTGCTGTCGGCCGGTGTCGCGCTGTTTCTCGGCGCGCTGGAATTCAACGTCAAAACCACACGCCAGAAACTCGCCCAGTTGCTGGGGCTGGCGCTGCTGGTCTATGCGCTGGCATGCTGGTACGGCGCGCTGTCCGGGCAAACCGACCCGATGCGCCCGCTGGGCCGCGAGTACGCCACGGCGAATAACGGGGCGGCAGCTCCGGCCGCTTCACAGTGGCAAACGATCACCACCTCCACCGAACTGGACCGTGTGATGCAGGAAGCCCGAAGCGAGGGTAAACCGCTGGTGCTCGACTGGTATGCCGACTGGTGCATCAGCTGCAAGGTCATCGAGCACGAAGTCCTGCCTGACCCGGGCGCGGTCGCTCGATTGTCGGGTTACAAACAGGTGCGTTTCGACATGACCGACAGCAACGCGGAGCAACGCGCCCTGCTTGACCGGTACAAGCTGTTTGGCCCGCCAGCACTGCTTTTCTTCGATAAAAACGGCGAAGAACTGCAAACTGTCCGGGTCGTCGGCGAAATCGACGCAGCAGGCCTGATAGAGCGTCTGAACAGCGCCAATGACCAAAACTGACACCTGAGTCATAAACTTTGCGCGAATATCGCTCATTGTGCTGGCTACTGTTGTTAACTGGACAGTCCATTGCCCTTCCGGCATAGTCGCCGGGCGTAAACCGCTCGCAGACAATAAAAGGAACACGCAATGGCGACCATCCTGGTCCTTCACGGACCCAACCTGAACTTGCTGGGCACTCGGGAACCCGGGGTCTACGGCACTATCACCCTGCCTCAGATCAATCAGGACCTGGAGCAGCGCGCTCGCGATGCCGGCCACCATCTGATGTATCTGCAAAGCAACGCCGAGTACGAACTGATCGATCGCATTCACGCCGCTCGCGGTGAGGGTGTGGATTTTATTTTGATCAATCCGGCTGCTTTTACGCACACCAGCGTTGCAATACGTGACGCGCTGATGGGAGTGAGCATCCCATTCATCGAAGTGCATTTATCGAACGTGCACAAACGCGAACCTTTCCGCCATCACTCCTACTTTTCAGATGTCGCTGTAGGAGTGATCTGCGGCCTTGGCGCCAGCGGTTACCGACTGGCCCTGGAAGCCGCCCTGGAACAACTGGCCGCCAGTGCCAAGCCATGATGAGTCCAGCCTGAAGCTGACCATATGGCTTGAGCCGGCCGACACATTGCCCTTACAGAACCTTGGGAGTTGATTAATGGATATTCGCAAAGTCAAGAAACTGATCGAATTGCTGGAAGAGTCCGGCATCGACGAGCTGGAAATCCGTGAAGGCGAAGAATCCGTACGGATCAGCCGCCACAGCAAGACTCCGGCACAGCCTTACTACGCACCGGCCCCGGTTGCTGCACCTGCAGCCGCTCCGGCTCCGGCAGCAGCACCGGTTGCGGCCGCTGCAGAAGCGCCAGCGGCTCCGAAACTGAACGGCTTTGTGGTCAAGTCGCCAATGGTCGGTACGTTCTACCGTACCCCGGCGCCTACTTCGCCTGCATTCGTCGAAGTCGGCCAGACCGTCAAGAAAGGCGACACCATCTGCATCGTCGAAGCGATGAAAATGATGAACCACATCCAGGCAGAAGCCAGCGGTGTGATCGAATCCATCCTGGTAGAAAACGGTCAGCCGGTTGAGTTTGACCAGCCGCTGTTCACAATCGTTTGACCCGGGGAGAGCCTGCGATGTTGGAAAAAGTTCTGATCGCCAACCGCGGCGAAATTGCCTTGCGCATCTTGCGTGCCTGTAAAGAACTGGGCATCAAGACCGTCGCTGTACACTCCACCGCAGATCGCGAGCTGATGCACCTGGGCCTGGCAGACGAAACCGTCTGCATCGGTCCGGCACCGGCCAATCTGTCCTACCTGAACATTCCGGCGATCATTTCGGCTGCCGAAGTGACCGGCGCCACGGCGATCCACCCGGGTTACGGGTTTCTCGCCGAGAACGCCGACTTCGCCGAACAGGTCGAAAAATCGGGCTTTGCCTTCATCGGTCCAAAAGCAGACACCATTCGCCTGATGGGCGACAAGGTTTCCGCCAAGGACGCCATGAAGCTGGCCAACGTGCCGACCGTCCCCGGTTCCGACGGCCCACTGCCGGAAGACGAAGCCATAGCTCTGCGCATTGGTCGTGAAGTCGGTTACCCGGTGATCATCAAGGCCGCCGGTGGCGGTGGTGGTCGCGGCATGCGTGTGGTTCATCGCGAAGAAGACCTGATCGAAGCCGCGTCCCAGACCCGTGCCGAAGCAGCCGCCTGGTTCAGCAACCCGATGGTCTACCTGGAAAAATACCTGACCAACCCACGTCACGTGGAAGTCCAGGTGATTTCCGACGGTCAGGGCCAGGCCATCCACCTGGGCGATCGCGACTGCTCGCTGCAGCGCCGTCACCAGAAGGTTCTGGAAGAAGCGCCGGCACCGTTCATCGATGAAAAGGCGCGCGAGGATGTTCTGGCTGCCTGCGTCAAGGCGTGTATCGATATCGGCTATCGCGGTGCGGGTACGTTCGAGTTCCTGTACGAGAACGGTCGTTTCTACTTCATCGAAATGAACACCCGTGTTCAGGTGGAGCACCCGGTTTCGGAAATGGTCACCGGCATCGACATCGTCAAGGAGATGCTCAGCATCGCCGCCGGCAACAAACTGTCGTACACCCAGGATGACGTGGTCATCAAGGGTCATGCGCTGGAATGCCGGATCAACGCCGAAGACCCGAAGACCTTCGTGCCAAGCCCTGGTCTGGTCAAGCACTTCCACGCACCGGGCGGCAACGGTGTACGGGTCGATTCGCACCTGTACAGTGGCTACAAGGTACCGTCCAACTATGACTCGCTGATCGGTAAAGTGATCACTTGGGGCGCGACCCGCGAAGAAGCCATGGCACGCATGCGCAATGCCCTGGACGAAATCGTGGTCGACGGGATCAAGACCAATATCCCGCTGCACCGCGACCTGACCCGCGATGAAGGCTTCTGCGAAGGCGGAGTCAACATCCACTACCTGGAGCACAAACTGGCCAATCAATAAGCCAGTCTGCTTCACAACGACAAAGCCGCAGTGATGCGGCTTTGTTGTTTGCAGCGCATAGCAGTAAACTTGCCCGCTTCCTGCGGCCGCACTGGCCTTACAAGCCGCACTTATTTCCAAATCGAAGGTAATCCGCCATGCCTTGGCTGCAAGTCCGTCTCGCCATCAGCCCAGAACAAGCCGAAACCTACGAAGACGCCCTTCTTGAAGTCGGCGCCGTGTCCGTGACCTTCATGGACGCTGAAGACCAGCCGATTTTCGAGCCCGAACTCAATACCACGCCGCTGTGGGCACACACCCACCTGCTGGCGCTGTTCGAAGCCGACACCAATGCCGAGATGGCCCTGGCGCACCTGAGCCTGCTGACCGGCGAAGAGCTGCCCGAACACAGCGCCGAAGTCATCGAAGATCAGGACTGGGAACGCAGCTGGATGGATAACTTCCAGCCGATGTGTTTCGGCAAGCGTCTGTGGATCGTGCCGAGCTGGCACGCCGCACCGCAACCGGACGCCGTGAACCTGTTGCTCGATCCGGGCCTGGCCTTCGGCACCGGGACGCACCCGACCACCGCGCTGTGCCTCGAGTGGCTGGACGGCCAGGACCTCGAAGGCTGCAACGTGCTGGATTTCGGCTGCGGCTCGGGCATTCTGGCCATTGCCGCACTGCTGCTGGGTGCCGAACAGGCCGTTGGCACCGATATCGACGTGCAAGCCCTGGAAGCCTCTCGTGACAATGCCGGACGCAACAATATCGCCGCCGAACGCTTCCCGCTGTACCTGCCCGAGGATCTGCCACACCAGCAGGCCGATGTGCTGGTCGCCAACATTCTGGCTGGCCCGCTGGTTTCCCTGGCGCCGCAACTGGCTACCCTGATCAGAGCCGGCGGACGCCTGGCACTCTCAGGCATCCTTGCCGAACAGGGTGAGGAAGTCGCGGCAGCCTATGCTGACAGTTTTGATCTGGACCCGATCGCAAACCGAGATGGCTGGGTACGCATCACGGGTCGCCGCCGTTAACCGCCGCTTCAACCGGACAGCCGCATGACCGACAGTTTCGTCACCCAGTGCCCGCACTGCCAGACCAGTTTCAGAGTCAGTCACGCTCAACTGAGCGTGGCCCGTGGCGTGGTGCGGTGCGGAGCCTGCCTGCAGGTGTTCAACGCAGCGCGGCAGTTGCTCGAGCAACGCGCCAGCGATGACGCCGAAAAAGAGGCCCTGCCCGCATCGCCGGTGGTCGCAGCCCTGCCCGAACCGGAGCCCCTGCCGACGCCAGTGCCCGAGCCCGAGCCCGATCTGAAGCCACAGCCAGAGCCGAAAAAGGCGCCCGAAGAGGACGATCCCTGGCAGGTCAGTGAACTGGATCTGGACAATCTCAATCTGGACGAAGAACTGGCCCGCCTCGAACAACGCGAGACGCGCAGGCCCGACACCTTTGCCCGTCCCGTCAGCGACATCGACAACGACGCTGTGAGCCTGACGGCGAAGCGTGACAGCCGGCAGAGCGATGAGGCTGCCTGGGTCGATACGCTGCATAACGACGATGTCGAGCAACTGCCCGAGTTGCATGCAGAAGTTATCCCGGATACAGACGCTGCAGAAGCTGCCGAGCCGCAGGAGGACGACAAACGTACCGAGCCGTCGCTGTCACTGGACAAGGATCTTGACGATGACGAGCCACCGATGCCAGTCATCATCCAGCGCAAGGCCCCGCCTGCCGAGAAGGTCGAGCGCTGGTCTGCGGTGGATGACGATGATGAAGACGACGACCATGAGCCCGAGCCTGAAACCCGGGGCAAGCGCAGCCGCAACGAACCGGCAGTGCGCGACCAGACACTCCTTGACCTGACCGACGACCCTTTACAGCTGGACTGGCAACGGCCCAAGCCGCGCTGGGGCAGGCGTCTGGCCTGGGGTCTGTTGATCGTCCTGGCGCTGGCGGGTCTGGCAGGACAGTACGTGTGGTACCACTTCGATCAGTTGGCACGCCAGGACCAGTACCGCCCGTTGTTTCAGCAGATTTGCCCACAGGTTGGCTGCAAGGTGCCGAGCAAAGTCGACATTTCCCAGCTCAAGAGCAGCAACCTGGTCGTGCGCAGTCACCCGGAGTTTCAGGGGGCCTTGGTGGTCGATGCGATCATCTACAACCGCGCCTCGTTTTCCCAACCGTTTCCCCTGCTGGAGCTGCGTTTTTCCGATACCGGCGGTCAGTTGATTGCCAGTCGTCGGTTCAAGCCCAGTGAATACCTGAGCGGCGAAATGGCCGGCAAGGAAGAGATGCCGCCGCAGACGCCGATCCATATCGCGCTGGATATCCTTGATCCAGGCGCCAAGGCGGTGAACTACAGCCTGAACTTCCGCTCGCCGGAATGACACGCCCGACGCTGAAGCGTCGGTCAAGACTGCTTCTTTACACGTTAATTTCATCAAAGAACGCTACACGATCGCAGAAATTTCGCTGCAAAATACCCTCTTGTCGAGGTGGTCGAGCTCCGGCAAGAGCTGTTCAGATTTTATCCAATTCAGCCTTTATCCAGTCATCGAGAGCGGGTATCATGCCAACCCTTTTTTCAAACTCTCGGTTCGATCTGACGGTGGCGCATGCGGCTGGCGGGATGAGCCGTTGCAGACCGGGTGAAACAGTTTTTTACACGGCCTGCGGATGATTTGGCCTCCACAACAGGTAAGGCTATGTCGGCAGTACGCATCGGCCCATATACAGTGCAAAACGGCTTGATTCTCGCCCCGATGGCGGGCGTCACCGACCAGCCTTTCCGTCAGCTGTGCCGAAGACTCGGTGCCGGCCTGGTGGTTTCGGAGATGGTCACCAGTGACATGAGCCTGTGGAACAGCCGCAAATCGCGTCTGCGCATGATCCATGAAGGTGATCCCGAGCCGCGCTCGGTACAGATCGCCGGTGGTGATCCGCAGATGCTGGCAGATGCAGCACGTGCCAATGTCGAACTGGGCGCCCAGATCATCGACATCAACATGGGTTGTCCGGCCAAGAAAGTCTGTAACAAGGCAGCAGGCTCGGCGCTGTTGAAGGATGAGCAACTGGTCAACGACATCCTGCAGGCCGTCGTGGCTGCAGTCGATGTACCGGTCACGCTGAAGATCCGCACCGGATGGGATCGCGACAACCGAAATGGCCTGACAGTGGCGAAAATCGCCGAGCAGGCGGGCATCACGGCACTGGCGGTACACGGGCGAACCCGTGCCGACCTGTACACCGGCGAGGCCGAGTACGACACCATCGCCCAGATCAAACAGGCCGTGTCGATACCGGTCTTTGCCAATGGCGACATCGATTCACCGGAAAAGGCCCGGCACGTGCTGAAGGCTACCGGTGCAGACGGATTACTGATTGGCAGGGCCGCACAGGGGCGTCCCTGGATTTTTCGCGAGATAGAACACTTCCTGCGCACCGGAGAGACACTCCCGGCGCCGCAGTCGAGTGAAGTGGAACGCATTCTGCTTGAGCATCTGGCAGCGCTCCACGTTTTCTATGGAGACGTGATGGGCGTGCGCATTGCACGCAAACACGTCAGTTGGTATCTCGCAACCCTGCCGGGCGCCAGAGAGTTTCGCGCCCACTTCAATCGTTTGGAAGATACGGAAGCACAGTGCGCCAACGTCCGGGAGTTCTTCAGCCAAGGCTGCAAGGGCCCGGATAACGAGAATGATAAAGAGGTGGCCGCATGACGATGATGACCGAGACTTTAGTGAGTGGAACAACACCCGTGAGCGACAACGTCAATTTGAAACAGCACCTCAACACGCCGAGCGAAGAGGGTCAGACCCTGCGCGGAAGTGTCGAGAAGGCGCTGCACAATTATTTCGCCCACCTCGAAGGCGCATCCGTCACTGACGTCTACAACCTGGTGTTGTCGGAAGTCGAGGCTCCGCTTCTGGAAAGCGTGATGAACTACGTCAAGGGCAACCAGACGAAGGCCTCCGAGCTGCTGGGATTGAATCGCGGCACGCTGCGCAAGAAACTCAAACAGTACGATCTGCTTTAAAGCATTCAAAACAGAAAAGGCGACCTTGCACCGCGGTCGTTTTTTTTTGCTGACTTCTTTTGCTTTTGATGGAAATCGAGATGACCGACCAGACTACCCGCCTGCCGATCCGCCGCGCTCTGATCAGCGTATCCGACAAGACAGGAATCCTTGAGTTTGCCCGCGAGCTTGAAGCGCTGGGCGTCGAGATTCTTTCCACTGGCGGTACGTTCAAGCTGCTCAAGGACAACGGTGTCGCGGCAGTCGAAGTGGCCGACTACACCGGCTTCGCCGAAATGATGGACGGCCGGGTCAAGACCCTGCACCCCATGATCCATGGCGGGATTCTGGGTCGTCGCGGCATAGACGACGCCATCATGACCGAGCACGGCATCAAGCCGATCGATCTGGTCGCGGTCAATCTGTACCCGTTTGAGGCCACTGTTTCCAAGCCGGGTTGTGACCTGCCGACCGCCATCGAAAACATCGACATCGGCGGCCCGACCATGGTCCGCTCCGCGGCGAAGAACCACAAGGACGTCGCCATCGTGGTCAATGCCGGCGATTACGGCCAGGTCCTGGAAAGCCTCAAGGCCGGTGGCCTGACCTACGCTCAGCGCTTCGACCTGATGCTCAAGGCGTTCGAACACACCGCCGCCTACGACGGCATGATCGCCAACTACCTGGGCGGCGTCGACCAGACTGCCGAAACCCTGACTACCGAAGGCCGCAGCCAGTTCCCGCGCACCTTCAACACCCAGTTCGTCAAGGCTCAGGAAATGCGCTACGGCGAGAACCCGCACCAGAGTGCGGCGTTCTACGTCGAAGCCAAACCTGCCGAGGTCGGCATTGCCACGGCCACCCAGTTGCAGGGCAAGGAGCTGTCGTTCAACAACGTAGCCGATACCGATGCCGCCCTGGAATGCGTCAAGAGCTTCGTCAAACCGGCCTGCGTGATCGTCAAGCACGCCAACCCGTGCGGTGTCGCGGTCTGCCCGGATGATGAAGGCGGCATTCGTCAGGCTTACGAACTGGCCTACGCCACCGACTCAGAGTCGGCATTTGGCGGCATCATCGCCTTCAACCGCGAGCTGGACGCTGCAACCGCCAAGGCCATCGTCGAGCGCCAGTTCGTCGAAGTGATCATCGCACCGAGCGTCAGCGCCGAAGCCCGCACCATCGTCGCCAGCAAAGCCAACGTGCGCCTGCTGACCAGCGGCCAGTGGAGCGAGCGTCTGCCTGCCTGGGACTACAAACGCGTCAATGGCGGCCTGCTGGTACAGAGCCGTGACATCGGCATGATCACCGAGGCCGACCTCAAGGTCGTGACCCGGCGTGCGCCGACCGAACAGGAAATGCATGACCTGATCTTCGCCTGGAAAGTCGCCAAGTACGTCAAGTCCAACGCCATCGTCTACGCCCGCAACCGCCAGACCGTCGGCGTCGGCGCTGGCCAGATGAGCCGCGTGAACTCGGCGCGTATCGCTGCCATCAAGGCTGAGCATGCCGGCCTGCAGGTTCAGGGCGCGGTCATGGCCTCCGATGCCTTCTTCCCGTTCCGTGACGGCATCGACAACGCGGCCAAGGTCGGCATCACCGCTGTCATCCAGCCAGGCGGCTCGATGCGTGACAATGAAGTGATCGCTGCGGCCGACGAAGCCGGCATCGCGATGGTGTTTACCGGCATGCGTCACTTCAGGCACTAAGGGCAGCGGCAAGCTTCAAGCTTCAAGCTTCAAGCTTCAAGCTTCAAGCTAAAGCCTAACGCACTAACCATTCAACGCCATGAGCTGCACGCAAGCTGCCCCCGCTTCTACTTGCAGCTTGTAGCTAACAGCTTGTAGCTACTCCAAAGGAGTCTGTTTTGAATATTTTGATCATTGGCAGCGGCGGTCGTGAACACGCCCTGGCATGGAAAGTCGCCCAGGACCCACGCGTGCAGAAGGTGTTTGTCGCACCGGGCAATGCGGGCACGGCGATCGAGGCCAAATGCGAGAACGTGGCCATCGACGTTCTGGCACTGGAGCAACTGGCGGATTTCGCTGAAAAGAACGTTGCGCTGACCATCGTCGGCCCCGAAGTACCGTTGGTTGCAGGCGTCGTCGACCTGTTCCGCAGCCGTGGCCTGGACTGCTTCGGTCCGACCGCCGGTGCTGCGCAGCTTGAAGGCTCCAAGGCGTTTACCAAGGACTTCCTGGCGCGTCACAAGATCCCGACCGCCGACTATCAGAACTTCACCGAGATCGAGCCTGCCCTGGCCTATCTGCGTGAAAAAGGCGCGCCGATTGTCATCAAGGCCGACGGCCTGGCCGCGGGCAAGGGCGTGATCGTCGCCATGAGCCTGGCAGAAGCCGAAGATGCCGTACGTGACATGCTGGCTGGCAACGCCTTTGGTGACGCCGGTTCACGCGTTGTCATCGAAGAGTTTCTCGACGGCGAAGAGGCCAGCTTTATTGTCATGGTCGACGGCAAGAATGTATTGCCCATGGCCACCAGCCAGGACCACAAGCGCGTCGGCGACGGCGACAGCGGGCCGAACACCGGCGGGATGGGTGCCTACTCCCCTGCCCCGGTGGTCACCGCCGAAGTTCATCAACGTGTCATGGACCTGGTGATCTGGCCGACCGTCAGGGGCATGGCCGATGAAGGCAACGTTTACACCGGCTTCCTCTATGCTGGTCTGATGATCGATAAAGCGGGCAACCCGAAAGTCATCGAGTTCAATTGCCGCTTCGGCGACCCGGAAACCCAGCCGGTCATGCTGCGCCTGCAATCGAGCCTGGTACTGCTGGTCGAAGCTGCGCTGGCGCAAGCGCTGGACAAGATCGAAGCACAGTGGGACCCGCGCCCGAGCCTGGGTATCGTGCTGGCCGCCGGAGGCTATCCTGGCGACTACGCCAAAGGCGCAGTCATCGAGGGTCTGGACGCAGCGGCACAGCTCGAAGGCAAGATTTTCCATGCAGGCACGGCCTTGCAGGATGAGCGTGTCGTGACCAGTGGTGGTCGTGTACTGTGTGCCACAGCGCTGGGTGACAGCGTCGGCAACGCGCAGGAAAATGCCTACGCGCTGGCCGCAAAAGTCGACTGGCAAGGGTGTTTCTACCGCAAGGACATTGGCTACCGTGCCATTGCCCGTGAGCGTGGCGAAGACCAGGAATAATCGATCGGACCAGCCTCTTCAACCAGAGGCTGGCCGGTTGCTCCGGTATTCGCGGTTTTACCAGGCATTCACTCACGAAGGGATTTCATTGTGCGCTGGCTCAGGATTGCCATAGCCTCAACCGTCGGACTGCTGACCCTGCTGTTCATGCTTTCGGCGCAGGCCGAGCATGGTGCAGGCTGGTCGACGCTGCTCGACGAAAAGGCCCATCTGACGCTGGATGAAATCCGCTCGGCGCGCTATCAGAATCAATTCAGCCCCACCGAACTGGAACGGGTCGCTGCAGCGGATCGCGACGATGCTGTGTGGCTGCATTACCGCCTGCAACCCACCCAGCACGAACAACTGCTGCGTATCTTCGCCCCGGACCTGTCCAGCGCCGACATGTATGTCATGGACGGCGATCGACAGATTGACCATGTGCGCACCGGCAATGACGTGCCGATTGAAGATCAGCGACTGCCGTCCAACGATTTCCTGCTGCCGGTTCCGCAAAGCTCGGCCCCGCTGGATATCTACCTGAGGCTGGTCTCCGCGCAGAAAATGCGCCCCAGCATCACCCTTGAACCGGCCATCGAGAGCGCCGCCAACGAGACCCAGCCGCTGCTGTTCGGTCTGCTGTTTGGCGCTCTGTCCATGCTGATCGTGCAGAACCTGACACGTTACGGACACACCCGGTCGCGCAGCAATCTGTGGCTGGCCGCCTGCGAATCGTTACTCGGGCTCAGTGCCCTGTTGCTCCTCAACCTGCTGCGCCCGATCGACCCGTGGAATATCGCGCAAACCCCGAGCGCACACCTGGCATTGCTGCTGGCCGCTGTCGCAGGCCTGATCTACACCTACTGTTTCTTCGTCCACCGCAATGCCCGCAAACTCGATCGTCTGTTGCTGGGCAACGCAGTGCTCATGGGGATCGGCGCCTTGCTGGTGCTGTTCGACGAAAAGCTGCCGATCAACTTCCTGACGTTCGGCCTGGTCTCGTTGACGACATTGAGCATTCTGGCGGTGTCGATGTGGCACTGGCAGAAGGGCTATCGTTCGGCGCGCCTGTTTGTCCTGGGGATGATCACCTTCAATATCGGCTACATGGTGGTTCTGCCCGGCCTGCTGTGGCTGAGCCTGGTGCCGCCACAATGGCTGATTCTGGCGCTGCTCAGCGTGTTCTGCATCAGCGGCCTGCTGATGAGCCTGGCGCTCAGCGAACGCCATCGCAGCATCACCGAAGACCGTTTCAGCATCAGCCGCGATCAGGCGGCCAGCACTGCCGAAATCAACGCCAAGGCCGAGTTTCTGGCCAAGATCAGCCACGAGATTCGCACCCCGATGAATGGCGTGCTGGGCATGACCGAACTGCTGCTCGGCACCCCGCTGTCGGTCAAGCAGCGCGACTACGTGCAGACCATCCACAGTGCCGGCAACGAACTGCTGACGCTGATCAACGAGATTCTCGACATCACCAAGCTCGAGTCAGGGCAGATCGAACTCGACGACGTGCAGTTCGACATCGGCGCGCTGGTCGAGGACTGCCTGAATATCTTCCGCGCCAAGGCCGAGCAGCAACAGGTCGAGCTGATCAGCCAGATCCAGCCTCAGGTACCACGTGTCATCAATGGCGACCCGACCCGTCTGCGCCAGACACTGCTGAGCCTGCTGGAAAATGCCCTGAAGAAGACCGACGAAGGCGAAATTCTTCTGGCCGTCGCCCTTGAGTCCTCGAAAAGCGGCAATACGCGGTTGCGTATTTCGGTTCAGGACAGCGGCGAATCGCTTTCCGATGAGGAACGTGAAGAGCTGCTGCACGCCGAACTGCACAGCCGTAACTTCCTGGCCAGCAGCCGGCTCGGCGGTCATCTCGGGCTGGTGATCGCTCGTCAGTTGATCGTACTGATGGACGGCGAGTTCGGCATTCAGAACAGTGGGGCGCAAGGCAATACGCTGTGGCTGAACCTGCCGCTGGATGCAAAGCTGCTCGAACAGCCGACCATCGATCTGGACAGCCCGCTGAAAGATGCCAGGGTGCTGGTGGTCGACGACAACGACACGTGCCGCAAGGTCCTGGTCCAGCAATGCAGCGCCTGGGGCCTGAATGTCAGCGCAGTGGCGTCCGGCAAGGAGGCACTGGCCCTGCTCAGAACCAAGGCTCACCTGCGCGACTATTTCGATGTGGTCCTGCTCGATCAGAACATGCCGGGCATGACCGGCATGCAACTGGCCGCCAAGATCAAGGAAGACCCGAGCCTGAATCACGACATTCTGTTGATCATGCTGACCGGCATCAGCAATGCGCCCAGCAAGATCATCGCACGCAACTCCGGCATCAAGCGCATTCTGGCCAAACCGGTGGCAGGCTATACGCTCAAGACCACGCTGGCAGATGAACTGACCCAGTTGAACAAGGGTGTTGTGTCGAGCAAGCCCGGCCCGGTCGTGACTCCGCCGGTCAACGTCCCCGGCGACTTCCGGATTCTGGTGGCCGAAGACAACAGCATTTCGACCAAGGTCATCCGCGGCATGCTCGGCAAGCTCAACCTCAACCCCGATACCGCGAGCAATGGCGAAGAAGCGCTGCGAGCCATGAAGGCGCAGCGTTATGACCTGGTGCTGATGGACTGCGAGATGCCGATACTCGACGGCTTCTCGGCCACCGAGCAATTGCGCGCCTGGGAAGTCGGCAATCAGCGTGTACGCACCCCGGTCGTTGCACTGACTGCGCACATTCTCACCGAGCACAAGGACCGCGCACGCCAGGCCGGCATGGACGGCCACATGGCCAAGCCCATCGAACTGTCCCAGTTGCGCGAACTGGTCGAGCACTGGGTAGCGCATCGTGACAAGGCCCGCGGGCTGACGTCGGAAGGCGAACACTATCGACAAAACTGACAGCGACGGGAAAGGCCTGTGGCCTGATAGACTGGCGATGCCATCCACCTGCTGCTGTGAGTCGAAGCCATGCTTCACGTGTTGTTCAGCGTCTATCTGAAAATGCTGGTGCTTTACAGCCCGTTTTTCGTTCTTTCCTGCTTCATCAGCCTGACGCGTGGTCACTCGCGCAAGGAACAACGGCGCCTGGCCTGGAAGGTGGCACTGGCGACACTGGTTTCCAGCGTATTGCTCTATCTGTTCGGACGCGTGATTTTCGATGTATTCGGCATCACCGTGGATGCGTTCAGGATTGGTGCCGGCAGCGTGCTGTTCATATCGGCACTGGGCATGGCCCAAGGCAAGTCGGCAGTGCAGACCGACAATATCCAGCAGGATGTGACCATCGTTCCTCTGACCATCCCGCTTACCGTCGGCCCCGGCACGATTGGTGCGCTGCTGGTCATGGGCGTCAGTCAGCCCCACTGGGACGACAAACTCACCGCCATCCTGAGTATTGCGCTGGCCAGCCTCACCGTCGGCGTCGTGCTCTACCTTTCCAACCGTATCGAACGCATCCTCGGCGATCAGGGTTTGCAGATTGTCAGCCGTTTGATGGGGCTGTTCGTCTGTGCGCTGGCCGCGCAAATCATTTTCACCGGCATCAGAGGCTACCTGCTGCCCTGACAGG
This sequence comes from Pseudomonas sp. B20, assembly GCF_020515755.1. Taxonomy (NCBI): domain Bacteria; kingdom Pseudomonadati; phylum Pseudomonadota; class Gammaproteobacteria; order Pseudomonadales; family Pseudomonadaceae; genus Pseudomonas; species Pseudomonas sp. B20. Next base: position 110,468 of record NZ_JAHPJG010000013.1, on the reverse strand, counting down.
GTTCAGATACTGGCAGCCCGCACCAGCTCCTGCGCCCTGCCGTCCAGATAACGCATCACCTCGTCACGATGAGCTGCATACACCTTGCTGTCAAAGATGTAACTGCCGCCCTTGAAGTGAAACAGCAGTCTTCGTCTTCCTGGCGCGTGGTCGTCAATGCTCAGGTGCAGACTGCAAAGCAACAGGAGCATCCGGCCAGGTTCATACTTTTCGCAGGGTACGATCTGAAAACTGCCCAGCCGTCCCTGGTCGAAGCCGCTCTGAAAGTACGACTCTGCGGCCTGCCCCACCCCCATTGCCGCGACCGCACGCTGCACCATGCCGCCAAGACGCTTGCGATCCGCAGGATGACTGACCTTGAACGTGGCCTGCAGTAAATCGTCGACACTGCTCACCACCAGCGAGTCACCAAGGACCACGCCCTTTTGCTGTATGCCGCGCGCCTTGAGGCGACTGCGGTAGTAATGCATCCAGGTGCCCCACTGGGTTTTGAAATCAAACTGCCTGCCCGCGAACAACTGGGCGTCCAGAAGCACGTTCTGAATATCCGTGCGCTCCTCGCTCGAAAGCCCGGGCAAAAACGCGACCATACTGGGGATAGTGCCCAGATAGGCCGCGTTGCCTGTGTCTGCATTCATTTGCGTTACTCCCTTCCATGGGCTTGTCCAGGTTGCTAAAGACTGATGATTTCGGCTGCAGCGCGATCAGCCAGGGCGTCCCGCACCGTCTGGCGAAAAGGCTCGAAACTCTGGCGACTGAAGCGGAACGCAATAGTGACGGCATGCACCTGCATTTCGCCGCCCAATATCTGCCAGAAATAACGCGCGGGCCGCAGCGCCAGGGTGGTCATCTGCAGGCTGCACAGAAGGATCGACACCTCGTCCTCATTGCGCATTGCACAGGGCATGAGCTGGAAGCTTTCAGAACGCCCGGACGTGAACCAACTGCCGAAAAAACGCGTCGCATGATCACTGTTCAATAGCTTGTCGAGCGAACTGCGGTAGAGCTGGCGAAGCTCGCCAGCGTTATCGACCACGGGTAGCTGCAGTTTTCCGATGTCACTGAAACTGTGGATTTTCAAGCGGGCATCGTTGATCCCGGCGCTCCGCGGACCACCGGTGGCGGCAATCGAGCGCTGGTAAGCATCCAGCCATGCACGCCAGTTCATCCTGGAAGAATGGCGATCATCTGCGACCAGTCGGGCATGGTGCAGACAATCCATTATGTCCTGGCGCAAATCAGGTTCGACATTGCCGGCGAAGGACAGCAGGCTGGCACCCGTCAGCAGGGCTTCATCCGGATCAGACATCAGGACTGCCCCCAAGCGGCATGATCAGGCCCGCACGCTTGCTCGACAGCGCGGTGTCGATGCCATCGCGAAACTGTGAATAGACCTGCTCGAACAGTTGCATTGCATAGACAGTCACAGCGATGTTGCCGTAGACACTGTTCGGCTCGATGACCTCGAAAAGAAACCCGGATGACAACGGCTGACGTGTGGCGAACTGAAACTGCGCCAGCTTGAGGTTTTGCCGGGTGTCGACGAAAGCCAGTTGCAGAACCACGTTGACCTGCAATCTTCCCGCATGATTCAAACCGCTCTGTACCGTCTGACTGCGCAGCAGATGAAGCGCTTCGCTGGCGACGGACTGATTACCTGCCCTGCGCATGAACGCCTCCGCATGCAGGAGCGTCTCGGCGGAGACGAAGGGTGCAAGCGCGCGCGCCATGCAACTCCATGCCGTTTCGGCAGATTCTGGCGGCAAGGGCTGGCTGATATGTTCGCTGGCACTCGGCAACCAGCCGAAACGCTGCGCAGCGGCGAGACGGGTTTCATTCCATTTTTCGGCTTCGGCAAACTTCGAGTGTTGTTTCGATGCGGCCAGTTGCACGTACAGCATCGAGTCCAGCACATCGTTTTTCAGGGCGACCCGCTGCGGCTCGGGGAAAAACATCAAACAGCCCGCATTGACGACTACAGCATCCAATTCCTGCTTCATGGGAGAATTCCTTTTATCCCGAAAGCGGAGGCAGTCCGCGCCTCCGCCAACACTCCGATCAGATTTCGTATTCTGCAATCGCATTACTGACATTGTCGCCAAGCCGTTGCTCGATCAGCTCGCGATGGCGCGCATACAAGGCCGTGTTGAGCAACAGGTTGTCCTCGCCCTTCCAGGTCTGGACACTGGTGTCCTGCCATTCCCAGAACAGCACATTGGTGACGTCACTGTCGGCCTGGAAGCTGACTGCCGCCATGGCCAGACTCACGATGCTGTCCTCGGATTCGATGCAGGATGCGATACGGAAGCTACCGCCACGGTGTGCCTTGGTCTGGCTCTCGAACAGGCGCAGGGGTTCTTTCCTGGCCTGCAGTGCGGCGACGGCATCTGCAGCCACTTTGAGCATCAGTACCGATGCAGGTCCGGGTAACGCGGCAGCTGCAATGGCCGAACCGAGGATCTCGAGACCGACTTCGTCCATGGTGAAACGCTGCTGGGTGGCACGATAGCGCGCATAGTTCCAATGGGTGGAGAGCCAGCCCACCTTGGAAAGCACTTCGTTGAATTTGTCATACCACTGATCGCCCTGGGTTTCAGAGCTGAACGCCTTGTTGGCCACAAGGGTGGCGAACAGAAAGGAATTCATCACGTCCTGCTTGCTCTGCGCCGACATACCGTTGGGAAATGCCAGCACACTGCCTGCAACCACCGCACCTTCATTGCCGGACTGTGCGTCAGTGACGTCACCTGCCTTAAGTAATCCGGAAGTTGCGGGGGCCGCGAATGCGCCCAACGAAGGTGGGCATTCAGCCAGCTCGCAGGCGGCAATGTAGTCGAGGTTGTCAGTGATGTTCATGGTTTTGTCCTGTGTCATTTAATTAGTCCTTTAATTCATGCGTCCTGATGGACTGAATCGAGACTAACGAAATAAATCAGGCATTTTTTTCGGCGCTTTCCGGTTGCCCTCTGATGGCTTTCGGGCACTTGACTACCGAACTCGATACGCAGAGCTAAATTCGACCCGCCATCTGCCTCCCGGCATACCGCAGGTAAGCGAAGATTCCGGGGAGGTTTCTGGAATCGGACTACGGGCGACGAAGGTTGAAGAGAGCCGATTCGCTCAAGCCTGTGGGCAGAAACACTGGCTCACAGGCTTGAGGTGACATCGCCACTTCAGCGCTTTCCCACGCTGGATGGCGGCAGGTATGACACGCATGCGAGCTCACGCTGTAGGCTTGTTGCCGTACCAACGCGGCGTATAGACCCAGTTGCCGCCTTCGTGACGCGCAAAGGTGCACGTCAGGGAAGAGCCGATCAAGACCATGGTGCGCATGTCCACCTGCTCCGGGGTCAACTCGCCGAGCGTGATAACCTTCAGAGTCTGGCCAGGACGGCCGATGTCGCGCCCCAGCGTCACGGGCGTTGCAGGGATGCGATGCTGGCGGACAATCTCCAGCGCACGCCCCAGTTGCCAGGGTCGGGAGCGGGATATCGGGTTGTAGAACGCCAGCGCCAGATCGGCCTGGCAGGCGAGGTCCAGACGCTTTTCGATGATCTCCCAGGGCTTGAGGTTGTCGGACAGCGACAGCACACAGAAATCATGCCCCAGCGGCGCACCGGCCTGGGCTGCGGTGGCCAGAGAGGCCGAGACACCCGGCAGAATCTCCAGCTCGACCGCATGCCAATGAGGATTATCCGACTCATGCAACGCTTCAAGCACCGCTGACGCCATGGCGAACACTCCCGGATCACCGGACGACACCACGACCACCGAACGGCCTTGAGCAGCCAGCTCGAAGGCATGTCGGGCACGCTGCATTTCTTCGCGATTGTCAGTGCAGTGCAGTACCTGATCGGCACGAAACGGCCCCGCCATGCGCACGTAGGTTTCATAGCCCAGCACATCGTTGGCACGCGCCAGTTCGACCTTGACCGCAGGTACCATCAGGTCTGCAGCGCCAGGACCCAGACCAATGACTGCAACGCGGCCACGCCCGCGGCCGATGCTCTGCACCTCCAGCGGTTGCGCCGCGACAGCAATCGCTGTGTGGGCGTCGACGCAGAGCGGTGGCAACAGCTGCGGCACAGCCTTCATGGCCATCTCGCTGGCCGCAGCGGCGCTGACGAATCGCACCGCAACGTCCAGCTCGGCGGCAGCCTTGTGCAGATGCGGATTGGCCATCTGCTCCTCGGCCGCCAACAGACAGGCCAGGGACTGCCCGGCGATACGTGCCTCGCGCAGGGCCGAGCGCACGTGCTCAGCCAGCTCATCACTGAGGTCAGTCACCGCTACCAGCACGTTACGTGGGTAGATCAGCAATTCATGGGGCGACGGCTCGCGCAGGGCACTGCCGACATGAATGGCCAGCGCCGCCTGTGGATCTTCGGGCAGTTGCGCCTGAGCCAGCCAGGGGGCTTCACCCTCGATGCGCACGGGCTCGCCGGACAGCAGGTCGGAAACGAAACGCTTGCCCAGCTCCAGATCGCCCAACGCATAGCCGATTGGCGGATTGAGCAGGCAGGTGCCGAAACGCAGCTCGCCGCTGGTAGTGATCGCCGGTGCAACGCCAAGCCCGCTGGCGATGCTGCGCGCCAGGACATTCACCCCGCCAAGGCCGCCGAGCAGCGGCACCACGGCGCTGCCGTCTTCGGCCACGGCGAGCACCGGCGGTTCAGCGCCCTTCTCCAGCAGCACGGCGGCCAGCGTACGAATAACGATACCGGCTGCGCAAAGGGCGATGATCGGCGTGTTCTGTTGATACAGCTGGCGCAGCGTCGCGCCGAAGTCAGTGTAAGTGCGGTCGGCCCCCTGCACGCGCTCGGCCAGGCCATGAATCAGCGCATCGGGAAACAGCTGTTGAATGCGCCGCGCGGTAGCAAGGCTGCCATTACCGAGGATGACGATGGCCGGAGTCATGGAGGTCATCAGCCTTGCCACCTGTCGCCAGGAACGATAATCAGCGAAAAATAGGGCGACGACATCGGGTCAACCTGATCCAGCGGGACGATTTTCTGGTTGCTCATCGTGGCGCGCTCGACATACAGCGCACGCCCGGCCATCCCCAGCTCGGTCAGCACTTCGCGGACCTTGTGAAAGTTGCGCCCCAGTTTCATGATCACCGCCGCGTCGGCGTCGGCCAGCTTGCGTTTCAGGTCATCGTGGGGCAGCACACCGGACAGCACCGACAGGCTCTGATTGCGATACACCAGCGGTGCGCCCAGCACCGAAGCACCGCCGAGCATCGAGCACACGCCCGGAATCACTTCAGCGTCGTAGTGCTCGGCCAGACGATCGTGCAGGTACATGTAGGAGCCATAGAAAAACGGATCGCCTTCGCAGATCACCGCCACGTCGCGTCCGGCGTCCAGGTGCGCGGCAATGTGCCGGCTGGATTCGTCGTAGAAGTCGCTGATGAGCTTTTCGTAGGACAGTGTCGCCGGCAATGCCTCGGTGGTGACCGGGTAGACCAGCGGCATCAGGGTCTGAACGTCCTGCAGATGCGCTTCGATGATGCCGAAGGCGTTGCCCTTTTTACCCTTGGCCACGAAATACGCCACCACCGGCGACTCGCGCAGCAGGCGCAGGGCCTTGACGGTGATCAGCTCCGGATCGCCAGGACCGACGCCCAGGCCAATCAATCGACCGCGTGCCTGCATCATTCGATCTCCGTGGCCAGTGCGTTGACAGCGGCCACGGCCATGGCGCTGCCGCCACGACGGCCCTGCATGATCACGAACGGCACGCCGCGGCTATCGGCGGCGAGCATCGCCTTGGACTCGGCGGCGCCGACAAAGCCGACCGGAAAGCCGAGAATCAGTGCAGGCTTCGGCGCACCGGCATCGAGCATTTCCAACAGATAGAACAGCGCGGTCGGCGCGTTGCCGATGACCACCACGCTGCCTTCCAGGTGCGGACGCCACAGCTCAAGCGCCACCGCAGAACGCGTATTGCCCAGCTCCAGGGCCATTTCCCGCACGCCTTCATCATGCAAAGTGCAGATGATCGGGTTATTGGCGGGCAGCCGGGTGCGAGTGATGCCTTCGGAGACCATGCGCGCATCACACAGGATCGGCGCTCCGGCGGCCAGAGCGTTGCGCCCGGCGGTACCGGCACCCGGTGAGAAGCGCAGGTCTTCGATGACTTCGACCATCCCGCAGGCATGGATCACGCGCACGGCGAGTTTTTCCAGGTCGGCAGGGATCGTGTCAAGACGCGCTTCGGCGCGAATGATCGAGAAAGAGTTGCGATATATCTCCTGACCATCGCGGATGTAATCAATCATGCATGTTGCTCCGTGAGCCGGCGTTCAACTGCGCGCCGACTGCTTCAATAGTAAGGTCGCGCGCGCGCAGCACGCCGAAACCGGCATGCGCTGCATCGCGAAAATAAAGATCGTAACGGCCCGGCGCGACAGCCAGCAAGGTCACTGGCGCTACGTGGGCGGCGGCGCAGGAGCGCGTGCAGCCGCTCAAGTGCACCGCTTGGCCGGTAGCCAGTCCGGCAGCCAGTTGCAGGGCGTCGGCCTTGGTGTCGGCCAGCCCCTTGGCGCACCCGGCAGAACCGGTACAGGCGAGCATCTGCGCCAGCGGTTGCTCGGCCGCCCCGACGAAGCCCGATGCCTGCAACGCGCCCAGCACCGCTGCCGCGCGCTCGACCAGCACGTTGGGCAGCAACAGGCTTTGCCAGGGCGTCAGGCGCAGCGTGCCGTCGCCCTGATCCGCCGCCAGTTGCGCCACGCTGGAAAGCATCGCCGCATCGAGACGCCCCAACGGTACTGCAGCGCCCACCGCCACCTGATTCGGCTGAGCCTGTGGATAAACACCGATATGCAGAGTGCCTTGAATGGCCGGACGCTGCCAATCGGTGATCGCCTTGTCGGTCCGCACTGTGCAGCCGGACCGGGTCGACAGCTCGCGCAGCATATCGGCGGTCGATACCTCGGCCAGCAGATGCCGCATCCGGGTGTGCTCGGGACGGGCCAGGTCGAGAAACAGCTCCAGCAGGGCGACAACCAGCGTCTTACCCTCAGCCACAGGAACAGCGGCCAGCGGTCGATCATGGGCCGGGCAGCCGGCCAAGCCGAACGCCAGCAGCACTTCGTCGTCGAGTTTCAGCGCCGACAGCCACACGTCGTGCGGGTGTTCGAGCATGACCAGCGCTTCACCAGCGTCCAGCGACAAGGCGAACTTGGGGGACAGCTCATGAAAACGCGGGTGATGTTCCAGCGCGTCGAGAATCTGCGCCGCCAGCGGCCGGGCATCGAAGAGCATCTGCGGGTCCAGGCCGGCCGTCGGGCTGAGCATCAGGTTGCGCACATCGTCGCTGGCCGGGTTGGCGGGGCCGAGCCCTGCCGCCATCAAGGCACCGATCAACCCGTCATGATCAGCACCAATGCCGCGAATCTGCAGGTTGGCGCGGTTGGTGGCCTCGATAACGCCGTGTGCATAGGTGCGCGCGGCCTCGGCAACGGCCATGGCCTGCGCACTGCTGATCACCCCGCCCGCCAGCTTGATCCGGCAGATCCCGCCGTCCAGTGCCGGGACGATACGCAGCAACCCCGGACAGGCCGAGGGGCGTAGCGTTGCAGAGGATGTGCGAGCGGACTGCTGCTCGTTCAATGGGTCACCCGATGTGAACTGGCTGGAAACGGACGTTGATTAGAGCACTTGTACCCCGTCGGGCGCGGTATTATGCCTGCTTTGTCCGCAGGCATGAAAAGGCGCTCTGTCGGAAGTTCGGATTGAGGTAGGTACATGTCGCCGTGGCTGACAGTCGTGGGAATCGGAGAAGACGGTTACAAGGGGCTCGGCAAGAACGCCAGACACGCTCTGCTGCATGCTGATCAGGTGTTCGGCGGCCCGCGCCAGCTGGCGTTGCTGCCGCCATGCATTCGCGCCGAGCGACGTGCGTGGCCGAGCCCTTTCTCGTTGAACCCTGTGCTCGAGCAGCGGGGTGCCGAGATCTGCGTGCTGGCCAGTGGCGACCCTATGATGTTCGGCGTCGGCGCCAGTCTTGCACGCGTGGTCAGCATTGACGAAATGCGTATTCTGCCTGCGCCCTCCTCTTATTCTCTGGCCGCCGCCCGCCTCGGCTGGCCACTGCAGGACGTCGTCACCCTGTCAGTGGTTGCCCGGCCGGTGGCAGCGCTGAATGCGCACTTCCACCATGGCATGCGTCTGCTGGTGTTGAGCAACGACGGCAGCAGCCCCGCCGTGATTGCCGGTTTGTTGCGCGAGCGCGGCTTTGGTCCAAGCCGCATGACCGTCCTGGAGCATCTGGGTGGCGAAGCCGAGCGGCGCGTCGAAGGGCTGGCCAGCGCGTGGGGCAACCCCGAGGTTGCCGCGCTGAACCTGGTTGCCATCGATTGTCGCGCCGACGCCACCGCCATCCGTCTAAGCCCCATTTCAGGTCTGCCGGACAGCGCCTTCGAACATGACGGCCAGCTCACCAAGCGCGACGTACGCGCCATCACCCTCGCCCGCCTTGCACCGCTGCCGGGCGAACTGTTGTGGGATGTCGGCGCGGGCTGCGGCTCCATCGGCATCGAATGGATGCGCGTGCACCCGACCTGCCGGGCGATGGCCATCGAAGCCGACGAAGGCCGCCAGCAACTGATCGAATTCAACCGCGACGCACTCGGCGTGCCCGGCCTGCAACTGGTGCGGGGCAGCGCGCCTCAGGCACTGAGCGGTCTGGAACGCCCGGATGCGATTTTCATCGGCGGTGGCGTGACGCGTATCGGCGTGCTGGAAACCTGCTGGGAACAGCTGCGCCCAGGCGGCCGACTGGTCGCCAATGCGGTCACCCTGCAAAGCGAAACCGCCTTGATGGCCTGGCGCGAACGGCATGGCGGCGAGCTGACCCGTATCCACGTCGCCCACGCACAGCCCCTTGGCGAATTCGATACGTGGCGTCAGGCGTTGCCGATCACCCTGCTGGACTTAGTCAAACCCTGATGCGCGAAGAAACCGCCGAACAGCCTGCGCCACTGCGCAGTGGCCTGACCACTGGCAGCTGTGCGACCGCAACCAGCCTCGCGGCGGCGCGACTGCTGCTCTGCGGGCAGGTCAGCGACGCGGTAGACATCGTCCTGCCCAAGGGCAAACAGGTGCAGATGCGTCTAGAATTCTGCCGGCTTGTGGATAACGTCGCGGAAGCCGCAACGCTCAAGGATGCTGGCGACGATCCGGATGTCACCCACGGCGCACTGGTTTTTGCCCGCGTCAGGCTGCAAGCGGCAGCAGGCGTGCGCTTCGTTGCAGGTGCAGGTGTCGGCACCGTGACCCGCCCCGGGCTGGTGCTGGCAGTCGGTGAGCCGGCCATCAACCCGGTGCCTCGGCGCATGATGACCGAGCACTTGCTGCAACTGGCCGAAGAACAAGGCTACAGCGGCGGATTCGAGGTCACGATCGGCGTCGAGGGCGGCGAGGCGCTGGCGCTCAAGACCATGAATCCGCGCCTGGGCATTCTCGGCGGACTGTCGATTCTGGGCACCAGCGGGATTGTCCGGCCGTTCTCCTGCGCAGCCTATATCGCCTCGATCCATCAGGGCATCGACGTCGCCACCACCAACGGCTATCGGCATATCGCCGCCTGCACCGGCAATGCCAGCGAAGACACCATGCGCCGCGTCTACAAAATTCCGGACATCGCACTGATCGAGATGGGCGACTTCGTCGGTGCGGTGCTCAAGCACTTGCGCAAGGTGTCTGTGGATAAGTTGAGCGTGTGCGGTGGCTTCGGCAAGATCAGCAAGCTGGCCGCCGGCCATATGGACCTGCACAGCCGCCATTCCAGCATCGACCTGCCACAGCTGGCGCACTGGGCTGCGGATGTCGGCGCGGATGCGGGCCTGCAACAAAGGATCCTTGAAGCCAACACCAGCCAGCAAGCGCTGGCGATGAGCGCTGCGGCAGGTGTGCCACTGGGTGACGAAGTGTGTCGCCACGCGCTGAATTTCGCGCGCAGCATCGTGCCTGCGAGCGTTCAGGTGGAGGTCTTCGCCATTGATCGTCAGGGCGGGCTGGTGGGTCAGGCTGGCGTTGACTCACAGAGAGAAATGACATGAAACGCATCCTGCTGTTGGGCGGTATCACCGAGGCCCTGGCCATTGCGCGAAGGCTCGGGCCTGAGCACATCTACAGCCTGGCGGGCGTGGGCCGGGTGCCGTCGGATCTGGCCTGCCAATTGAAGGTCGGCGGTTATGGCGGCGCCGAGGGCATGGCGCAGTACATGGGCGAACAGGGCGTCGACCTGCTGCTGGACGCCACCCATCCGTATGCCGCACAGATCAGCCACAACGCAGCGCGTGCGGCCAAACTGGCAGGCATTCCCTGCTGGGCCTTGCGCCGCACCGCATGGCAGGCAGGTCCAGAGGATGACTGGCGCGAAGTGGCTGACTGGTCAGAACTGACCACTGCCCTGCTCCCCTTCAAGCGCCCGCTGTTCACGCTGGGTCGCGAGCCCTTGCAGCATCTGGACGAAATCCCGCCGCACCAGTTCTGGACACTCCGGGCACTGGACGACTACCCCGGCAACGAACGCTGCGAAGTGATCGGCGCACGCGGCCCATTCATGCTGGAAGACGAACGCCAGTTGTTCGAACAACGCCACATCGACGTACTGATCAGCAAAAACAGCGGCAGCAGCTCCACCGAACCCAAGCTCGATGTCGCCCGCGAACGCAGCCTGCCCGTCCTGATCCTCAAACGCCCGCAGTTGCCTGACGTCGATAGGCTGTTCTGGGGTGTGGATGAGGTGCTGGAAGCCTTGGGGCTGGATTAATGAACCGTCTTTAGTCCTCACTGATACCCCTGAAAACACCTCGGACCTGTGGGGGCTTACTCACGAAAAGGCCAGTGCAGCCGCTGAAAATCTGTTGATCCGTTAATACGCCTTCGCGAGCAAGCTCACTCCCACAAGATCAGCGGTGCTGCAGAATATCCACATGGCTCGAAATACCCCGAGCCTGCGGAAATAAGCCACATAGTTTGAAAACACCTCGGACCCGTGGGAGTGAGCTTGCTCACGAAGAGGCCAGTACAGTCGCTGGAAATCTGTGATCCGTTAATACGCCTTCGCGAGCAAGCTCGCTCCCACAAGATCAGGTGCTGCAGAATATCCACATGGCTCGAAATACCCCGAGCCTGCGGAAATAAGCCACATAGTTTGAAAACACCTCGGTCCCGTGGGAGTGAGCTTGCTCACGAAAAGGCCAGTGCAGTCGCTAAAAATCTGTTGATCCGTTAATGCGCCTTCGCGAGCAAGCTCCCACAAGGTCAGCGGTGCTGCAGAATATCCACATGGCTCGAAATACCCCGAGCCTGCGGAAATAAGCCACATAGTTTGAAAACACCTCGGTCCCGTGGGAGTGAGCTTGCTCACGAAGAGACCGGTACAGCCGCTGAAAATCTGTTGATCCGTTAATATGCCTTCGCGAGCAAGTTGGCTCCCACAAGGTCAGCGGTGCTGCAGAATATCCACATGGCTCGAAATACCCCGAACCTCTGGAAATAAGCCACATAGTTTGAAAACACCTCGGTCCTGTGGGACTGAGCTTGCTCACGAAGAGGCCGATGCTGCCGCTGAAAATCTGTTGATCCGTTAATACGCCTTCGCGAGCAAGCTCGCTCCCACAAGATCAGCGGTGCTGCAGAATATCCACATGGCTCGAAATACCCCGAACCTCTGGAAATAAGCCACATAGCTTGAAAAAACCTCGGTCCCGTGGGAGTGAGCTTGCTCACGAAAAGGCCAGTGCAGTCGCTAAAAATCTGTTGATCCGTTAATGCGCCTTCGCGAGCAAGCTCGCTCCCACAAGATCAGCGGTGCTGCAGAATATCCACATGGCTCGAAATACCCCGAGCCTGCGGAAATAAGCCACATAGCTTGAAAATACCTCGGAACTGTGGGACTGAGATTGCTCACGAAGAGGCCGATGCAGCCGCTGAAAATCTGTTGATCCGTTAATACGCCTTCGCGAGCAAGCTCACTCCCACAAGGTCAGCGGTGCTGCAGAATATCCACATGGCTCGAAATACCCCGAACCTCTGGAAATAAGCCACATAGCTTGAAAAACCCTCGGTCCCGTGGGAGTGAGCTTGCTCACGAAGAGGCCGATGCAGCCGCTGAAAATCTGTTGATCCGTTAATACGCCTTCGCGAGCAAGCTCACTCCCACAAGGTCAGTGGTGCTGCAGAATATCCACATGGCTCGAAATACCCCGAACCTCTGGAAATAAGCCACATAGCTTGAAAACACCTCGGTCCCGTGGGAGTGAGCTTGCTCACGAAGAGGCCAGTGCAGCTGCTGAAAATCTGTTGATCCGTTAATACGCCTTCGCGAGCAAGCTCACTCCCACAAGATCAGGTGCTGCAGAATATCCACATGGCTCGAAATACCCCGAGCCTTCGGAAATAAGCCACATAGCTTGAAAACACCTCGGTCCTGTGGGAGTGAGCTTGCTCACGAAGAGGCCAGTGCAGTCGCTGAAAATCTGTTGATCCGTTAATACGCCTTCGCGAGCAAGCTCGCTCCCACAAGGTCAGCGGTGCTGCAGAATATCCACATGGCTCGAAACACCCCGAGCCTGCGGAAATAAGCCACATAGCTTGAAAACACCTCGGACCTGTGGGAGTGAGCTTGCTCACGAAAAGGCCGATGCAGCCGCTGAAAATCTGTTGATCCGTTAATACGCCTTCGCGAGCAAGCTCACTCCCACAAGGTCAGCGGTGCTGCAGAATATCCACATGGCTCGAAATACCCCGAACCTCTGGAAATAAGCCACATAGCTTGAAAACACCTCGGACCTGTGGGAGTGAGCTTGCTCACGAAGAGGCCAGTACAGTCGCTGGAAATCTGTTGATCCGTTAATACGCCTTCGCGAGCAAGCTCACTCCCACAAGATCAGCGGTGCTGCAGAATATCCACATGGCTCGAAATACCCCGAACCTCTGGAAATAAGCCACATAGCTTGAAAACACCTCGGACCTGTGGGGGCTTGCTCACGAAAAGACCGGTGCAGCTGCTGAAAATCTGTTGATCCGTTAATGCGCCTTCGCGAGCAAGCTCACTCCCACAAGGTCAGCGGTGCTGCAGAATATCCACATGGCTCGAAATACCCCGAGCCTGCGGAAATAAGCCACATAGTTTGAAAACACCTCGGTCCTGTGGGACTGAGCTTGCTCACGAAGAGACCGGTTTTTCACAGCCAAATTGCGTCCCATAAGGGATAATCGCGCACGCTTTTGACTAGGTCGGCTCGAACAGGATTGGCAACGATATAACGGGCAAAATCCAAAAGGCTTTCTTCAGTACGGATGCTGACGTCGTGGAACCCGCTTTGCCAAAAAGGTCCACTGCAGCCTCTGGCTCTGTTTATGGCGATCGCGCTTTTCGATTTGACGCGATGTACAACGCTGGATAATGAGTGGCTATTCAACTGCAGCAGCCAGTGAATGTGGTCGGGCATTACCACCCAGGCTAATGAATCGGCCAGTTGCTGCTCTTGAACCTGTCGAAGTTCATCAACCAGCAGACGACCCATGCGCCAATCGGAAAAAACAGGATTTCTCTGGAATGTTTTTGCGGTGACTAAATACATTTGGCCCGTACCGGAGAATCGCCCCAAGCGCAAACGATGTGACTGTGCCCTTTCATTCATCCTAATCACCCAATGGCTGCATGCCGGGGAACGACTGTACGAAACGGGCTCACTCAGCAGTGCTCAAAGGTTTGCCCAAGTGTTTCGGATGTCCAATTGAGCTACCTTTCACTCCTTCATCGAATCCCCGGAGAATCTCCCCATGCTCAAAAAAGCATTGTTGCTGGCAGCACTGCTGCTGCCAGCCAGCCTCGTCCACGCCCATGAGTACAAGGCAGGTTCATTGCTGATTGGCCATCCGTGGTCGATGGAGCTACCGCCCAATGCACCGACGGTGGCGGCGTATTTCACTATCGATAACAAGGGTGACAGCGCCGACCGGCTGATTAGCGTCGACACGCCCATCGCCGGGCAGGCGCAGTTGCATGAGAATGTACACGCCGACGGGCTGATGAAGATGCAGCACGTGCAGGCGGTCGACATACCGGCTGGCGCGAAGGTGGCTTTCGCCCCCATGGCCTGGCACGTGATGTTGCTGGACATCAAGGACCGCTCGAAGCTGGTGGTCGGCCAGCGCTTCCCGATGACTCTGCATTTCGAAAAGGCGGGGGATGTGGAGGTACAGGTCGTGGTACAAAAACAGGCTCCGGAACACCAGCACTGAGTAACCTTCACGAGCAGGGCCGGGAGCTGAATATCCTCATTACCCCTGACGCGGCGACACGCCTGACACGCAGGTCAGATGCTGATTGTCCGGGCGCTTGATCGAATAGTGCTTTCGCGCTTTGCCAAAACAGCGGCAACAGCTTAGATTGCTCACTGCGGGGCCTGAAACCACTGAGTGGCGTTGTGATGAATTCCTCCTCATACCCGGTTTCAGGCCCCGCCCTTGCCTCAATCGCGCGCGTTTCCGATACTTCCTACCGATCAGACAGCCGATGCTGCAGTCCTCGAACTGCGCTGGCCGATACCCCCGTGCCTTCAAGCCTGACTATATGAAATGAACCGCTCGGCCAACGCCTTGAGTGGATCATCCATCATGCAGACGAATCAGCACCATGAACCTACCGCTCACCGCATCACCCCCACTGCCAGACAACCCACCTGCCAGCGATATCTACCCGCCCGCTTTCAGCCAGGTTACGCAGGAACTGGCCCGTGATCTGCTGCACCGCCTTATACCCGGGCTGGATGTTCAGACCACATCACTGAGCTACCGGGACAGCCAGGCAGCTTCAGACGACGACGGGAACCTGATCAATGCTCCGCTGATACGCAGTCTGGTCGAGTATTTCACCGGTCATCTGAACTGGGCCCACAGCGACGTAAAAGGGCTCTACGCGTCGCCCTCCTCCACGTCAAAAACGCCAGCCATCCCGCTGCTGGACGGCGCGGCCACGACCCTGTTTTACAACCAGATCAGCCAGCAACTGGAACCGTTCTACCGCCAGAAACTGGCGGACTACTGGAGCGTCGCCCCCGATGGCGGCGACACTCGGCGCAGTCAGTTTATCGCCGAACAGATCGAGTGCCTGAAAGCCGAGTGCGTAGTGCTCATCGCGCGGGGAAAAATGACCACCAACCACTATAGCCTGCTTTCGCAAGCACTGCGCCCATGCGACACCAGCCTGGCTGCAGGCATGGCGGATATTCAGGCACACAGCGTGTACAGCCTCTCGGCACGTACCGGTGAGGGTCCTCCGGTGTCGCTTTACGGTGCGTTTGTCATTGCCCGACGCCTGCGTGACGAACCGGTACAGATCGACGAAGAAGAACGTGAAGATGTCCTGCTGTTCACGCCCCACGAAGGGCTGCAGGCATTTGCGTCCTTCAAGCAACTGCACGAAACCCTGGTCAAGAAGGGAGCAGTCCTCGAATACAGGCAACACCAGGACGTTGAACAGGTAAGCCAGATCGACTTGAACACCAGCGAGCTACAAATGCAGTACACCCTGATGGAAGGCGACTTCCTGAGTCTGCTGCATGCAGGTCTGGTTTTCAGACAGCAGGCGATGTTTGCGAAGGCCGTACAACTCGCCCGTGCTCAACGCATGGACGAGATTTGTTTCGAGCAATCATTGACCCATCTGCCGGGATCGGACGTTTATTTCGACAACCACTGGCGGCTCGACAGACTGGATGCCGATCTGATTCAGAGCCAGATGCCTGAATGGTGGAAAACCATGGGCCCGTCGCAACACCAGGAATGGCTGGATCAGGCACAACGGTTTGGTGAATCGATCGTCAGCATCCGGCAAGCCAGCAAGGATAACTTCGACCAGCCGGAGAACGACAGCCGCACCTACCTCACGCGCTATATCGACAAGCAACTGGATGACATGCTGAAACGCTCGTCCATCCCGACGGCAGCGGAACGCATCACGCTGTCAATGACGTACCGTGTAGGCACTGAAGTGCAGGAGATTACCGGCGCCCCCGTGCCACCGGCAACCAGTACTCTGCAGGTATCACTCAGGCAATTGGCGCATGACCGTGCTCACCGTATTCTGGTCGAGGACGCACTGGTAGTCCGGGCTGTCGATGACACCGGTGCCGTCATCACTCGACTGGAAAAGTCAGCGATCAAGGCGCTGGTAGAGGCCATAGAGGACCCGCGGCATCTCAGTGATTACCTCGACCTTCATCTGAGGACCTCGGCCTACGCACAGCAACTGAAAAGATTGCAAAAGGCCATGCTGGAGGCGCAGATGAAGATGGTGCTGCTGGAGCTGGAGCAGCAGACTTTTGCACCGTCAGGCCGCGAGTGGATCAAGGCGGTGCTGGACTCCCCCGCGCCGCAAGGACGTCCGACCGTCAACGGCGAAGCCATAGAGGTCAGGTTTTTCAGCGTCAATCAATTCAAGATGACCAATGTCATGTTGATTGCCCCCGCCGCAAAATTCGAAAAGGGCCCCTTGGTACTGTGCACCCTGGATGCTCCGGACGGTATCGTTTTCCGCTGGTTCTACAGCATGTTTCATCTCACCACCAGCTTTCTGGAGGAGGCGCCGTTCCAGCAGTATCTGCTTGAGCAAATACCGCTTTCCAGGCGCCTCGAGACACTGCGCGCCATGCAATACGAAAAGGAAGCGAAGCATTGGCGCCCGCCAGAGGTATTGACTCAACTGACGCTTGTACCTATCCCGCCCAGGCTGCTGCGCCCGGTCGTGTTTGTCACACAGAGCAAGGACATTTATGAGGAAAGTCACGAGACCAAGATCGATCAGTTGATCAACGAAGCCAAACGGCAGATGAGTCAGGCAACCGGCAGGGGGCAATCGGCCCGGGGATTCGACCTGATCGCCGGCATTGCGATTCTGTTTTTGCCTGATCCGATCATGCTGCCTGTCTCGTTGGGGGTAGGCCTGTACAAGACCTGGAGTGCCTTTTCAAAAATCGATGAGAACGATCTGGAAGGTGCTGCCGAAGAGTTCCTGAGCGCCATCAGCTATCTGGCCATCGCCTTGGTCGGCCACCTGGCGCTGGCCCTGAAACCGGCAGTCAACGCGACAAAAAAGCCAAGACGCCCGCACCTGATACGCAGGGTCGGCCGTGACGGTCAGGTACAGATCGGCTACCTCCTGTCGCATTCCAAGGCCCCGCGTTTTGCAAACTCGAAACTGATCGTCGCCATGGACCCCAAACGCTTCGTTGCCATTGAAGTAGAAGGCCAGACCTGTTTTCTGAGCCGGCGGGCCAACATGTTCGGTCACTCACGCCTTTATCGGGTCAACCCGATGGATACAACGCAACTGGTGCACGAGCAGGAGTTTGCCCTGCGCAGCACCAGCGGCACCTGGAAAGTCGTCGGCAAACAGATACCACGCATGAGCAAGACGGCAATCCGCAATGCCCAGTCCCGGCTGGCCAGCCTGACCACTCTCTGGCCGGCCTCTCTGGAGGAAGCCAGTAGTACTGAACGCCTGAAGTTCGAGAGCGATTACCTGGCGCTGGCCCAGACATCCAATGCAGAAAACTATTCCGAAATAGTCGCCTACGTGGAAAGCGGTTCAACGGACATCAACCCGCTGCTGCGAAGCGGCGTGCGCAACGCCACCACGCGCAGGTTTTTACGTCAGTTCCATAAACTCAAGGCGTGGGAAGGCACTGCCTTTCGCGCCACCTATGTGTCCAGCGACGGGGTGGCCTGCCTTGAACGCGAGGTGGGTTCGGTGTTCACCGACAACGGCGTGCAGTCTGCATCGGTGTCGCGAGCCAATGCCTCCAGATGGAGCCAGGACGGGTTCGTGAGTCGCAACGCCAATGCCGAAAACCACCCGGTGTTCTTCATCTTTGCACCGGCGGTGCCCAAGAAGAACATGTTCACCGGTTTTCTTGGCGACCACGTGGCAATCCCGCCAGGCACGTGCGTGCAACTGGGCGCGACCAAACGGATCAACGGACAGCTGTTTGCCTGGTTCGATGCGCCCGAACAACTGGTTGATCAGACCTACGATCTCTATACCGGAGAACAGGAACTCTGGGTCTGAAACCCGCAAGCGGCTGATCCGGGAACCCGGCCGTAACTGGCCGGCGCTCCTGCAAGGCAGCCTTGCACCATTGCAGAGCCCGCAGCGCACGCTGGACAAAGTCGGGTTCCACCTTGGTGCACACCCTCCCCGAACCGCGACACATTCGTTCCATTTTGCGACGTTCCTACATTGGCCCAGACCTTGCTAAAGCTTGGAAGAGCAACGAAATGCACCGCCGCCAAACCTCAAACAATGTACTAAGGGAGCCAGTCAATGAAGCGTCGCAGCCTGATCAAAGCCTTTACCCTGTCCGCATCGATCGCCGCCATGGGACTGACCTGGACCGTTCAGGCTGCCGAGACCATCAAGGTCGGCATTCTGCATTCGTTGTCCGGCACCATGGCCATCTCCGAGACGTCGCTCAAGGACATGGCCTTGATGACCATCGACGAAATCAACGCCAAAGGCGGCGTCAACGGCAAGATGCTGGAGCCGGTCGTCGTCGACCCGGCGTCCAACTGGCCGCTGTTCGCGGAAAAAGGCCGTCAGTTGCTGACTCAGGACAAGGTCGCCGTGGTATTCGGCTGCTGGACATCGGTGTCGCGCAAATCAGTGCTGCCGGTCTTCGAAGAACTCAACGGGCTGCTGTTCTACCCGGTGCAGTACGAAGGCGAAGAGATGTCGCCCAATGTTTTCTACACCGGCGCTGCGCCTAACCAGCAGGCCATCCCTGCCGTCGAATATGTCATGAGTGAAGATGGCGGCTCGGCCAAGCGCTTCTTCCTGCTCGGCACCGACTATGTGTACCCGCGTACCACCAACAAGATTCTGCGCGCCTTCCTGCATTCCAAAGGCGTGAAAGATACCGATATCGAAGAGGTCTACACCCCGTTCGGTCACTCCGATTATCAAACCATCGTGGCCAACATCAAGAAGTTCTCCGCCGGTGGCAAGACGGCCGTTATCTCCACCGTCAACGGCGACTCCAACGTGCCGTTCTACAAGGAACTGGCCAACCAGGGCCTGAACGCTACCGACGTACCGGTTGTGGCCTTCTCGGTAGGCGAAGAAGAACTGCGCGGCATCGACACCAAGCCACTGGTAGGCCATCTGGCCGCCTGGAACTACTTCCAGTCGGTGGAAAACCCGGTCAACAAGAAGTTCGTGGCTGACTGGACGGCCTACGCCAAAAAGAAAAACCTGCCAGGCGCTGACAAGGCTGTGACCAACGACCCGATGGAAGCCACGTATGTCGGCATTCACATGTGGGCGCAGGCGGTCGAGAAAGCTAAATCCACCGACGTGGACAAGGTCCGTGAAGCCATGGCCGGCCAGACGTTCGCAGCGCCGTCGGGCTTTACCCTGACCATGGACAAGACCAACCACCACTTGCACAAGCCCGTGATGATCGGCGAAATCCAGGACAACGGTCAGTTCAACGTCGTCTGGCAGACCAAAGAGCCGATCCGCGCCCAGCCATGGAGCCCGTACATCCCTGGCAACGACAAGAAGCCGGACGCCCCGGCGAAGAGCAACTGACGGATCAACGCTGCTTGATCGTTCCCACGCTCCAGCGCCAAGCGTTATAGACAGGTCCTGAAGCCCGCGAAGTCCGGGGTTTCAAAGCTTCTGCCCACAGGGCGTAGGAGCGACCGGGGCGGCGATCTGCCCCGGTCGCTCCTACGGCCTTCGGCCAGAATCAAAAAAAGCCCCCGCATGTGACGCTTGGCGAAGGGCGTGAAGGACCGTCTCAAAAGTAGACGACGCCATACTGAATCAAGGCCATATTGATATGCCTTCTTATTTTTACCGTTTGATCCTCACCATCAGCCTGCTGCTGCCTTTGGCTGCCCAAGCCGGCGATGCCAGTGACTTTGTCGCAGCCAGTTCTTCGCAACAGGCAGAGCTGCTGGAAGCCTGGGCCGCCAGGCCTGTGCCGGAACGTGTCGAGCTGCTCGAAGCCTTGCGCGATGGCCGTGTGGGTGCCGACAGCAGCAAGCGCGCCTGGATCGAAAGCAACGATCAATACGTGGCCGTCGATGCACAGGCCCCTGCCGCCGCCGATGCTCCAACGCCTGACGAACCGCGTAAATTGCGCTTGAACAACCGGCTGCGTGGCCTGGTTGAAACGGCGCTGGCCAGCCATCAGTTGCTGGCAGCCGATACACGACTGCGCATGGCCGCCGCCCTGCAATTGCAAAAAAGCGCGCGCCCTGCGCAGCTGGAGTTACTGACCGAGCGCGTGGCCAGCGAATCCGATTCCAGTGTGAAAAGCGCGCTGACCCTGGCGCTGGCCAACCTGCAAATGGTCGACACCAGCCCGACAGTACGTCTGGCTGCCGTGCGGCTGCTGGGCGAAACCGGTGACCCGCTGGCGCGTACCCGTCTAGAATCATTGCTGGCACCCGGCGTGGAAACCGACGCTTCGGTACGCGTGGCGGCTGAAACCAGCCTGGCGCAGGTCAAGCGCAAGCTGATGATAGGTGAAATCCTCGGCCAGGCGTTCAGCGGCATGTCGCTGGGCTCGATCCTGTTGCTGGCGGCGCTGGGTCTGGCGATCACCTTCGGCCTGCTGGGCGTAATCAACATGGCCCACGGCGAGATGCTGATGCTGGGGGCCTACTCCACCTACGTCGTGCAACTGATGCTGCAGCGCTACGCACCGGGGGCCATCGAGTACTACCCGCTGATCGCGTTGCCGGTGGCGTTCTTTGTCACCGCCGCGATCGGCATGGCCCTGGAACGTACGGTCATTCGTCATCTGTATGGCCGCCCGCTGGAAACCCTGCTGGCGACCTGGGGCATCAGCCTGATGCTGATTCAGGCCGTGCGTCTGGCCTTCGGCGCGCAGAACGTTGAAGTCGCCAACCCGCAATGGCTGTCGGGTGGCATCCAGGTGCTGCCTAATCTGGTGCTGCCTTACAACCGCATCGTGATCATCGCGTTCGCGCTGTTCGTGGTGGTGCTGACCTGGCTGCTGCTGAACAAGACCCGCCTGGGCCTGAACGTGCGCGCCGTCACCCAGAACCGCAACATGGCCGCCTGCTGCGGCGTACCGACCGGGCGCATCGACATGATGGCCTTCGGTCTGGGCTCGGGTATCGCTGGTCTGGGGGGTGTTGCCCTGAGCCAGATCGGCAACGTGGGCCCTGATCTTGGGCAAAGCTACATCATTGATTCGTTCCTGGTGGTCGTGCTCGGCGGTGTCGGGCAACTGGCCGGTAGCGTGATGGCGGCCTTCGGGCTGGGCATTGCCAACAAGATTCTCGAACCGCAAATCGGCGCTGTATTGGGCAAGATCCTGATCCTGGCGCTGATCATTCTGTTTATCCAGAAACGTCCGCAAGGCCTCTTCGCACTGAAAGGACGGGTGATCGACTGATGAGCCAGCCATTGATAGTCACTGCCGCGCAAAAAGTCGGGCCCAGAGGCACGCTGACCGCAGGCTCCTTAATACTGGCGGTGCTGCTGGCACTGCCGCTGCTGTCGCTGCTGCCTGCCGATAACAGCTTTCAGGTCTCGGCCTACACCCTGACCCTGGCGGGCAAGATCCTCTGCTACGCCATCGTCGCGCTGGCGCTGGACCTGGTCTGGGGCTACGCCGGGCTGCTGTCGCTGGGCCACGGCCTGTTCTTCGCCCTGGGCGGTTATGCCATGGGCATGTACCTGATGCGCCAGGCCGCTGGCGATGGTCTGCCGGCCTTCATGACCTTCCTGTCGTGGACCGAGCTGCCGTGGTACTGGGCGGGCACCGACCACTTCCTCTGGGCGATGTGCCTGGTGGTCCTGGCACCGGGACTGCTGGCATTGGTATTCGGCTTCTTCGCCTTCCGCTCGCGGATCAAGGGCGTGTACTTTTCGATCATGACCCAGGCGCTGACCTTCGCCGGCATGCTGCTGTTCTTTCGCAACGAGACCGGCTTTGGCGGCAACAACGGGTTCACCAACTTCCGCAGCATTCTGGGCTTCAGCATCAGTTCACAAGGGACCAGAGCCGCGCTGTTTCTGGCCACGGTCGCACTGCTGGTGGTCAGCCTGTACATCGGCTGGCGCCTGGCGCAGAGCAAGTTCGGCCGCGTGCTGACCGCGCTGCGCGATGCGGAAAACCGCCTGATGTTCTGCGGTTACGATCCGCGCGGCTTCAAACTGTTCGTCTGGGTCCTGAGCGCCGTGCTGTGCGGCCTGGCTGGCGCCTTGTATGTGCCGCAGGTCGGCATTATCAACCCCAGCGAAATGTCGCCGACCAACTCCATTGAAGCCGCTGTCTGGGTAGCCCTGGGTGGCCGCGGCACGCTGATCGGCCCGCTGCTGGGCGCAGGTCTGGTGAACGGCATGAAGAGCTGGTTCACCATGGCCTTCCCGGAATACTGGCTGTTCTTCCTTGGCGCGCTGTTCATCATCGTCACGCTGTATCTGCCCAAGGGCGTGATCGGCATGCTGAAGAAAAGGAGCGAGCAATGAAAACCACTCCGACCCCGTCTTTCATGCTGGAACCGATCCTGGCGCCAAACTCCGATGCTGGCACCAGCCGCGACGCAGTGGGATTCGGCAAAAGCGCTGGCAAAGGCCTCAACACTCGCCACGGCACGATCCTGACGCTGGAAGACATCAGCGTCAGCTTCGACGGCTTCAAGGCCCTGAACGATCTGAATCTGTACATCGGCGTAGGCGAACTGCGCTGCATCATCGGCCCCAACGGCGCGGGCAAGACCACGCTGATGGACGTCATCACCGGCAAGACCCGTCCCAGCCACGGCAAGGCATGGTTCGGTGAAACGCTGGACCTGACGAAGATGACCGAAGTGCAGATCGCTCAGGCCGGCATCGGCCGCAAGTTCCAGAAACCCACGGTATTCGAGGCCTTGAGCGTGTTCGAAAACCTCGAGCTGGCGCAGAAGACCGACAAATCGGTGTGGGCCAGTTTGCGTGCGCGGTTGAGCGGCGAACAACAGGACCGGATCGGTGAGGTGCTGGAAACGATCCGCCTGACCAGCTCGATGCAGCGCCCTGCGGGCTTGCTGTCCCACGGCCAGAAGCAGTTTCTGGAGATCGGCATGCTGCTGGTTCAGGACCCGCAATTACTGCTGCTCGACGAGCCCGTCGCGGGCATGACCGATGCCGAAACCGAATTCACCGCCGAGCTGTTCAAGAGCCTCGCCGGTAAACATTCGCTGATGGTGGTTGAGCACGACATGGGCTTCGTCGGCTCGATTGCCGACCATGTCACCGTGCTGCACCAGGGCAGCGTGCTGGCTGAAGGCTCGCTGAACGACGTACAGGCCGACGAACGCGTGATCGAAGTTTACTTGGGGCGCTAGCGCGTCCAGCTGCAAGCTTTTAGCTGCAAGCTAGAAGCAAAAACAACGTGCTGCTCTTTACTTGCAGCTTGAAGCTTGAAGCTTGAAGCTTATAACTCATGAGGCCCTCATGCTCACTGTTAGCCAGCTCCACCAATATTACGGCGGCAGCCACATTCTTCGCGGTCTGTCGTTTGATGTGAAGGTCGGTGAAGTCACCTGCCTGCTGGGCCGCAACGGCGTGGGCAAGACCACACTCTTGCGCGTCCTGATGGGCCTGCTGCCATCGAAGGAAGGCTCGGTGCAATGGGAAGGCAAGACCATCACCCAGTTCAAGACGCATCAAAGGGTACATGCCGGGATTGCTTACGTGCCGCAGGGCCGGGAAATATTCGGCCGGCTGACGGTCGAGGAAAATCTGCTCATGGGCCTGTCCCGTTTTCCGGGCTCCGAGGCCAAGGAAGTGCCAGCCTTCATCTACGAGTTGTTCCCGGTGCTGCTGCAAATGAAGCACCGTCGCGGCGGCGATCTGTCCGGTGGTCAGCAGCAGCAACTGGCCATAGGCCGGGCACTGGCGAGCCGTCCGCGCCTGCTGATTCTCGACGAGCCCACCGAAGGTATTCAGCCCTCAGTGATCAAGGAAATCGGCGTAGTTATCAAAAAGCTCGCAGAGCGTGGCGACATGGCGATTCTGCTGGTCGAGCAGTTCTACGACTTCGCCGCGGAACTGGCCGATCAGTACCTGGTGATGTCGCGGGGCGAGATCGTCCAGCAGGGCCGTGGCGAGAACATGGAGAGCGACGGCGTTCGTGGTCTGGTCACCATTTGATGCGTCAATCCGTTATCGTGCAGCATTCGACAAGCCAATGAAGACACCATGAACCTGCCTGCCAACACCGCCCTCTTCACCCCCAGCTGGCACGCCGAGCTGGAATTGGGTTACGGCCGTTTCGATGACAGCACACGCCCGACACTGCGGCGCCACAAAGGACCGCTGCGGGTGCAAAAGCATCTGTACGCCGAAGGCCCGGAGGTGTGCCAGCACATCATCGTTCATCCACCGGGCGGTATCGCCGGGGGTGACCGGCTGGATATCTCGGCCACCGTCGGTGCCGATGCCTGGGCGCAATTGACCAGCCCCGGCGCGGCCAAATGGTATCGCGCCGCCAGCCCGGCCTTCCAGCAACTGGAACTGCACGTCCAGCCCGGTGCGACACTGGAATGGCTGCCGCAGGAAACCATCGTCTTCAGCAATGCCCAGGCAGAACTGAGCACTCGGATAGAGCTGCACGGTGATGCAAAGCTATGCTACTGGGACGTGGTGGCTTTGGGCCGGCCGGCCAGTGGCGAGCGGTTCGAGCACGGCCATTTTCAATCGCATCTGGATATCCGTCGCGACGGCACATTGCTCTGGCATGAGCGACAACGCATTATCGGTGGCGACGGGCTGCTGGGCTCGCCCATCGGCCTGGACGGCAGAACCGTGTTCGCCACCCTGCTGATGACCGGCGAAGTGGGCAGCGAGCTGCTCGAGGCCTGCCGTTCGCTGTCGATGCCCAACCCGGTACGCGGCGACCTGACTCAATTGCCCGGTCTGCTGGTCGCTCGCTGTCTGGCAGACGAAGCGTTGCATGCCCGGGCCTGGCTGATAGAACTGTGGAAACGACTGCGCCCTGCCCTGCTGGGACGCGAGGCGGTAACGCCAAGAATCTGGAATACCTGATTGATGACTGGACGCTCTGCATTCCAGGCTACACCCTCGGCGCTGATGCACTCAGCGTGGTACATAAGTCCTGAAAAGCCCGAAAATCGGGTCTTTTAGCGCTTCTGCCCGCAGGTCGTGGGAGCGAACTTGTTCGCGAAGACAATGTTTTAGGCGCTGCATGTTCGGCGACTACACCGACCCCTTCGCGAACAAGTTCGCTCCCACGGCCTTCGGCCAGAACCCAAAACAGACTTATATATAACAATGAGGGCTCAGCCTGGGAACGATCAACCACCGAATTTGAACAAACGGAAGCCCCATGGACCTGACACCACGTGAAAAAGACAAGCTACTGATCTTCACCGCCGGACTGGTCGCCGAACGGCGTCTGGCGCGCGGCGTGAAGCTCAACTACCCGGAAGCCATGGCCTATATTTCTGCGGCGCTGCTCGAAGGTGCGCGTGACGGACAGACCGTCGCTGAGCTCATGCACTACGGCACGACCCTGCTGACTCGTGATCAGGTCATGGAAGGTATCGCGGAAATGATCCCGGAGATCCAGGTGGAAGCCACCTTTCCGGATGGCACCAAACTCGTCACCGTGCATCAGCCGATTGCCTGAAGGAGTGATCATGCAGGACGCGATTCGCGACGCCTTGCCGGACGATCTGCCGGGCATTCTGGACATCTACAACGATGCGGTGCTCAACACCACGGCTATCTGGAACGAGCAGCCGGTTGATCTGGCTAACCGCCAGGCCTGGTACGCAGCTCGCCAGAGCCAGGCGTATCCGATTCTGGTGGCCGTCGACAACGCAGGAGACGTGCTTGGCTATTCGTCGTTTGGCGACTGGCGGCCGTTCGAAGGCTTTCGCCATACGGTCGAGCATTCGGTCTACGTGCGCGCCGACCAGCGTGGCAAACGCCTGGGCCCGCGCCTGATGGCCGCTTTGATCGAGCGCGCCCGCGACTGTGACAAGCACATGATGGTCGCGGCCATAGAAAGCGGTAACGCGGCGTCCATCGCCCTGCATGATCGCCTGGGTTTCAAGACCACCGGACAAATGCCCCAGGTCGGCACCAAGTTCGGTCGCTGGCTGGACCTGACGTTCATGCAGCTCGACCTGTCGCCCGGTGCTCAACCACCGGTTTCACAAGCCCCTTCCGCCCTTTAGAGAGCACGCCATGAACCCAGCACAGCTGCGCCGCGTCACCGCCGAAAGCTTCGCGCATTACCGCCAGGGTCTGGCGCAACTGTTGTTCGATACGGTTCATGATGGCGCGTCGGTCGGTTTCATGGCCGACCTCGACATGGCGCAGGCCTACGGCTGGTGCGACGGGCTCAGAGTCGACGTCGCCGCTGGCACTCTGCTGCTGTGGGTCGTGGTCGAGAACGAAAACGTTCTGGCCAGTGCGCAACTGTCGCTGTGTCAGAAGCCCAATGGCCTGAACCGCGCCGAAGTACAGAAACTGATGGTGCTGCCTGCGGCTCGCGGGCGTGGCCTGGGCAGGCAATTGATGGAGGCCGTTGAGCAGGCGGCCGTGAAACACAAACGTGGACTGCTGCACCTGGACACCGAAGCAGGCTCGACGGCTGAAGCGTTCTATCGCTCGCTGGCCTACCACCGTGTCGGTGAACTGCCGGATTATTGCGCGACACCGGACGGTCGCTATCGGCCGACCGCCATTTATTTCAAAACCTTGGGGCAACCGACATGATCCCTGGTCAATACCAGATCCAGCCCGGCGACATCGAACTCAACGCCGGACGCCGCACCCTCAGCCTGACTGTCGCCAACAGCGGCGACCGGCCGATTCAGGTGGGCTCGCATTTCCACTTTTTCGAAACCAACGACGCACTGACCTTCGACCGCGCCGCCAGCCGGGGCATGCGCCTGAACATTCCGGCCGGCACCGCCGTGCGCTTCGAACCGGGCCAGTCCCGCGAAGTCGAGCTGGTGGACCTGGCCGGTTTGCGCAAGGTTTACGGGTTTGCCGGTCGGGTGATGGGGGAGCTTTAGCTTCAAGCTTCAAGCTTCAAGAGAAAAGCATATGACGACTAAAGACTTGCGGCTTGCAGCTTGCAGCTTGTCGCTTTGAACACATTACAGTGTGCGGCCTGCAGCTTGCCGCTCTGAATCCGAGGTACGAGAGATGAAGATAAGCCGACAAGCCTACGCAGACATGTTCGGCCCCACCGTCGGCGACAAGGTTCGCCTGGCCGATACCGAGCTGTGGATCGAGGTCGAGAAGGACTTCACCACCTACGGTGAAGAAGTGAAGTTCGGCGGTGGCAAGGTCATTCGTGACGGCATGGGCCAGGGCCAGTTGCTGGCCGCTGACGTAGTCGACACGCTGATCACCAATGCCTTGATCATCGACCACTGGGGCATCGTCAAGGCAGACGTCGGCATCAAGAACGGGCGTATCGCGGCCATTGGCAAGGCGGGCAACCCGGACATTCAGCCGGACGTGACCATTGCCGTCGGCGCAGCCACCGAGGTCATTGCCGGCGAAGGCATGATCCTCACCGCTGGCGGCGTCGACACGCACATCCACTTCATCTGCCCGCAGCAGATCGAAGAGGCCCTGATGAGCGGCGTGACGACCATGATCGGCGGCGGCACTGGGCCGGCCACGGGCACCAATGCCACCACCGTCACACCCGGCCCGTGGCACATGGCGCGCATGCTCCAGGCCTCGGACTCGTTCCCGATGAACATCGGCTTCACCGGCAAGGGCAACGTCAGCCTGCCTGGCCCGCTGATCGAACAGGTCAAGGCCGGGGCCATCGGTCTGAAGTTGCACGAGGACTGGGGCACCACACCTGCGGCCATCGACAACTGCCTGAGCGTTGCCGACGAATACGACGTGCAGGTGGCGATCCACACCGACACCCTCAACGAGTCGGGTTTTGTCGAGACCACCCTGGCCGCGTTCAAGAACCGCACGATTCACACTTATCACACCGAAGGTGCCGGTGGCGGTCATGCGCCGGACATCATCAAGGCCTGCGGTTCGCCGAACGTGCTGCCGAGCTCGACCAACCCGACGCGCCCGTTCACCCGCAACACCATCGACGAGCACCTGGACATGCTCATGGTCTGCCATCACCTGGACCCGAGCATCGCCGAAGACGTGGCTTTCGCGGAAAGCCGCATCCGCCGCGAGACCATCGCCGCCGAGGATATCCTTCACGACCTGGGCGCCTTTTCCATGCTCAGTTCCGACAGCCAGGCCATGGGCCGGGTCGGTGAAGTGATCATGCGCACCTGGCAAACCGCCGACAAGATGAAGAAACAGCGTGGTCCACTGCCGCAGGATGGCCCGGGCAACGACAACTTCCGCGCCAAGCGTTACATCGCCAAATACACCATCAACCCGGCGATCACCCACGGCATCAGCCATGAAGTGGGCTCGATCGAAGTCGGCAAGTGGGCGGATCTGGTGCTGTGGCGGCCGGCGTTCTTTGGCGTCAAACCGACCCTGATCCTCAAGGGCGGGGCCATTGCTGCCAGCCTGATGGGCGACGCCAACGCTTCGATCCCGACCCCGCAACCGGTTCACTACCGCCCGATGTTCGCCAGCTACGGCAGTTCGCTGCACGCCACCAGCATGACGTTCATCAGCCAGGCAGCTTTCGACGCCGGTGTACCGGAGTCACTGGGCCTGAAGAAGCAGATCGGTGTCGTCAAAGGCTGCCGCACCGTGCAGAAGAAAGACCTGATCCACAACGATTACCTGCCGGACATCGAAGTCGACCCGCAGACCTATCAGGTCAAGGCCGACGGGGTGTTGCTGTGGTGCGAGCCTGCGGATGTGCTGCCGATGGCGCAGCGGTACTTTCTGTTTTGAACCCAAAAAAGGGCCTTCGGTGTGCGAAGGCCCTGGGGTGTTTGCGCTCAGCTTGATTGGTTGGCTTTAAGCAGCTCTTTGATTTCGGTCCTGTACCAGGGCTTCAGATGAAAATCAGCGGTTTCCTTAAGCTTTTTACCGTCCTTGAAGAAGATAACGGTCGGCGCGACGGTCACATTGTACTGTTGAACTGTCGCTGCACAGCTGTCCATAGGCACCCGAAGCATCATGACCTTGCCTTCGAACGTCTCGGACGCAAGCTCGTCGAGAATCGCCCCAGTCCGTGTGCTGTGGTCAGGTTCGTTATACTCATTGACCCCGGGCCGGCTGAATTCGACCAATACCAGCGACGAGGGATCCTTCGATAGCTTAGTCTGGAAACTGTTGTCGTCTACGACGATTACACCCATGACATTTCTCCTTGTCTATCTGCTCACGCCTCGAACTCCACGGCGCCTTCCAAAGGCTGGTTTCGGAAAAACGTTTCAGGGCTCCAGACGCCCTAAAAAGGTTTCTCTGGGTTGCAACAACTGCAACAGTTGTAATGAGTCGTTGATTCCGTCCAGTATGCCAAGGTCAAGCGCAACACCCTTGCTCAGCAACGCTCGACGCAATGTAAGAAAGACAATCAATTGACCTAAAGCCACGTCGTCACGCGCGCTGATTTTTCCGTCAGCAAGCGTCAGTGCCGCCTGCTTGATGCGTTTTTCAACAAAGGCCGAAAATTCGAATTTTGAAGGAGGCAGCGAAATCAGCAACTCGTCCAGTTCCTTTACCATCTGCTCCTTGGTCTGTTGCCCGACAAGGTCTTCCCTTACCCTTTTGCCCTGCTTGAGAAAGACCAGCGTCGGACCATGATTTATCGCGTACTCGGTGGTCATTAACGGGTTCAAGGAGTCTTTCAGGTCGGCGTCCAGTTCGATCTCGGCCCTGACAAGCGTCACCTTGTCGGCGTAGTCCGCTTCAAGCCCATCGAAAATCGTATCCATTCTGGCACTGGCGTTTTCCGCTCCCTGCTTATTAACCTTTCCCTTAGTCGAGAATTCCACCACCACGAGCCTGTGGTGGCTGGCCTCCACGACCTCTTTCGGAAAGGTTGAATCGGTCACAGTCATGACGCTCATGTTCAGGGCTCCCATTCAATTGATCGCCAATCCAACATAGCCCCCCGAAAAAACGGCGTCTACTGACAGAAATGACAGTAAACGCCCTGTTTGTCGCGTCATGCAAAGGAGGTAATATGCGCCCATTCTTTCGTCACGCTCCTCCAAAGGTAACCGGCCATGCGCCTTTCCGAATTCATCGTTATTCATGTGGATCGCATCGTCGATGAATGGGAAGACTTCGCCAGAACCCTGAAACCGGCGGCAGAAACGATGACCACGGCCGAGCTGCGGGATCATGCCAGGTCGATTTTGCTCGCCGCAGCACGGGACATGAAGACCGCGCAGAGCAAAAGCGAGGAGATTGCCAAGGCCAGAGGCGAAGAGCTGAACAAGACGCCAAGCCTGGACGAAGCAGCCAGCAGCCATGGCGAGTTGCGCCATGAGGTCGGTTTTGATCTGGTGCAGATGACGTCGGAGTTTCGCCATCTGCGCGCCAGCGTCATCCGCCTCTGGGTAGAAAGCCTGGCAGCGCCGCAACTGGCCGATTTTCAGGACGTGATTCGCTTCAACGAAGCCATCGACGAGGCGCTTGCCGAATCTACTGCGGCCTATGCGGAGCGGGTTGGGCGCTCACGGGATATCTTTCTCGCCATTCTCGGTCACGACCTGCGCGCGCCACTGCAGGCCGTCAGTATGTCCACCGAGTTGCTGGCCCGCAAAATAACGCTGGACGACAAGACCCAGTCCTATGTTTCACGTATCCAGACCAGCACTCGCCATATGGGCTCGATGGTCAGCGATCTGCTGGAGTTCGTTCGCAGTCGTCTGGGCGCGGGGCTGCCGGTGGAGCGCAAATACATGGACCTGGCCAGCGCCTGCCGCGAGGCCATCGAGGAAGCCTGCGCCGGGCGACCGGACTCTGTTCCGGTGCTGAACATCGAAGGCAACACCAAGGGTCACTGGGACGCCGGGCGGATCAGCCAGATGTTACAGAACCTGATCGGCAACGCCCTGCAGCATGGTGCCGCCAGTCACGAGATAACGGTGACTGTCACGGGTGCCGAGAAAGCCGTGATATTGGTGGTCCACAACGAAGGCAAACCGATTGCCGAAGACGCTATCGGGACGATCTTCGATCCGCTGGTGCGCAGCACCGAGGAAAACAGCGAAACACGCGGCACGTCGACCAGCCTTGGCTTGGGCCTGTTCATCGTCAAGGAAGTGGTCAACGCCCACGGCGGCAGCATCACTGTGACCTCGACCATTGGTGAGGGCACGACCTTCAATGTGGTGCTGCCGAAAAACTGACCGAGGCTGACTGCCTGCTGATGCGGGTGCCGCATCAGCCCAGGCAGAAAAGACAGAATCGCAAGAGCGCTCCGCTCAACCCTTCCACTGCGCGCGGGGATCGAACGACGAACTGTCCGCCAGTTTCTGCCAGAGCGCGCGGGTAGCCTCGTCGGTGTGCTTGGGCACGACGACTTTCAACTGCGCGTAAAGATCGCCGCGCTCGCCACTCTTGTTCATCAAGCCGTTACCCTTGATCCGCAGACGCTGCCCGTTCTGACTGTCCGGACGGATGGTCAGGTTGAGCCTGCTGGTCAGCGTAGGCACGGCAACCTTGGTACCCAGCACGGCTTCCCAGGGGGCCAGTGGCACGGTGATGACCAGATCATGGCCCTCGACCTCGAACAGCGGATGCGGGGCCAGGCGGATGATCAGGTACAAGTCGCCATTGGCACCACCGCCCACGCCCGGCGCGCCCTGCCCCTTCAGGCGAATACGCTCGCCATCGACCACGCCGGCCGGAATCTTCACGTTCAGGGTCTTGGTGATATCGCTCATGCGTTGCCCGTTGGGGCTGTGCTGCGGCACCTTGAAGCTGACCTGCTTGGATTCCCCCGAAAGGGTCTCTTCGAGGAACACCGCCAGCTCCATCTCTACGTCCTGACCGGTACGCCCAGGGTTGCGGGTACGCCCGCCCTGCTGTGGCCGGCCACCGAAAATGGAGCTGAAAAACTCCGAGAAGTCTGCCGTTTCCTCGAAGCCGCCTGCCCCGGCGCCGGCACGGCTTTGCCAGCCCGGCGGGGTCTGGAACGGACGGCCCTGACGACCGTATTTGCGCAGTTCGTCATACTCGGCGCGCTTTTCAGGGCTGCTGAGTACCTCATACGCTTCGGACGCTTCCTTGAACTTGTCTTCGGCGCCTGCCTCCTTGCTGACGTCCGGGTGATACTTGCGCGCGAGTTTGCGATAGGCGGTCTTGATCGCCTTGTCGTCCGCCGTCGGCTCCACGGCAAGTATCTTGTAGTAGTCTTTGAAATCCATGTAACGATCACCCATCCGAATTATCCGGCAAAGCCAGATACGCTGGCGTCACGCGCCCAGCTCCCTCTGTCACGAGGCATCTGGATTACCTAACGTCGAAAAATATACAGATAGACCAGCTGCCTTTGCCGGCAGGTCGATAGCTCGACAACATAATGTCCGACAACAGGGTCTACCGAGAATCCCTTCAAGATTGGGGGTAACGGGCCTCAGTTCAAGCCTTGGTCGCAAATACAGCCAGGTAAATATAAGCGACGTGTCGCGCTACGCAATTTGCCCGCGCTGGCATAAACTGCGCGGCCGTTTTTTGACTGGAACGTAAAAGACATGAATGACCAATCCCCGGCCCGTGCCTGCGGTATCGATTTCGGCACGTCCAACTCCACTGTCGGCTGGCAACGACCCGGCATGGAATCGTTGATCGCGCTGGAGGACGACAAGATTACCCTGCCTTCGGTGGTGTTCTTCAATATGGAAGAACGCCGCCCGGTGTATGGCCGCCTGGCGCTTCACGAGTATCTGGAGGGCTACGAAGGCCGCCTGATGCGCTCGCTCAAGAGCCTGCTGGGCTCGAAGCTGATCAAGCATGACACCAGCGTGCTGGGCACGGCGATGCCGTTCAAGGATTTGCTGGCACTGTTTATCGGCGAGCTGAAAAAGCGCGCGGAGCAAACGGCTGGCCGCGAATTCGAGCAGGTCGTGCTGGGCCGTCCGGTGCATTTTGTCGATGACGACGCCCAGGCCGATCAGGAAGCCGAAGACACGCTGGCCGAAGTGGCGCGCAAGATCGGTTTCAAGGACGTATCTTTCCAGTTCGAGCCCATCGCTGCGGCCTTCGATTACGAGTCCACCATCCAGGACGAAGAACTGGTGCTGATTGTCGACATCGGCGGCGGTACGTCAGACTTTTCGCTGGTACGTCTGTCGCCCGAGCGACGCCGGCACGATGATCGCCAGCAAGACATCCTTGCCACCGGTGGCGTACACATCGGCGGGACCGACTTCGACAAGCAGTTGAGCCTGCAAGGCGTGATGCCGCTGTTCGGTTATGGCAGCCGCATGAAAAGCGGTGCGTACATGCCGACCAGCCACCACATGAACCTGGCGACCTGGCACACCATCAACGCGGTGTACTCGCAAAAATCGCAACTGGCCCTGGGCAGCATGCGCTACGACATCGAAGACACCGGTGGCATCGATCGCCTGTTCAAACTGATCGAACAACGCGCCGGGCACTGGCTGGCCATGGAAGTGGAAGAAACCAAGATCCAGCTGACTCACGCCGACAGCCGTCACCTGCTCATGGATCGAGTGGAAGCCGGCCTGAGCGTGGACCTGAGCCGGGTGATGTTCGAAGCCGCCATCGATGCCCAGCTTGAGCGGGTGCGCAACAGCGTGACGAACTTGCTGAACGATGCGGGAGTGAGTGTCGAACAGGTCAGCACAGTGTTTTTCACCGGCGGTTCAAGCGGCATCCCGGCCCTGCGCAACAGCGTCTCGAACATGCTGCCCAACGCACGCCACGTCGAAGGCAACATCTTCGGCAGCATCGGCAGCGGCCTGGCCATCGAAGCGAAGAAGCGTTACGGCTAGTCATGCGCCTATCGTGGGAATGCCCTTCGTGATGCTCCGCGTCACAGATCGCTGATCTTGTGGGAGCGAGCTTGCTCGCGAAGACGGATTACCTGACCAATGGACTTCCAGCGGCTGCACGGGCCTCTTCGTGAGCAAGCTCACTCCCACAGGGTGGGAATGCCCTTCGTGATGCTCCGCGTCACAGATCGCTGATCTTGTGAGAGCGAGCTTGCTCGCGAAGACGGGTTACCTGACCAATGGACTTCCAGCGGCTGCACGGGCCTCTTCGTGAGCAAGCTCACTCCCACAGGGCCGGGGTGTTTTCAAGCCATGCGGATCACTCCCACGGGCGGGAGTGTTTCGAGCCATGTGGATGCTCTGCAGCACCGCAGACGCAGAGCGTCCAGAACTGAATGCCAACGCGGTGAACTGGCACGATAGGCGTTCTTTCGGACGCCTATCTACGCAAGCGCCCTAGACCAACCCTTCCTTTTGCAACTCGCTCTTCAGGTAGGCATAGTAAATCGGCCCTGCGACCACGCCCGGCAGGCCGAATGCGGCTTCGAACAGCAGCATTGCCAGCAGCAACTCCCACGACTTGGCGTTGATCTGTCCGCCCACGATGCGCGCATTGAGGAAGTACTCGACCTTGTGGATCACGATCAGGTAGCCCAGCGCCGCCAGCGCGACCCAGATCGAGATGGACATGCCGACGATGAAGATCAACGTGTTGGACATCAGATTACCCACCACCGGCAACAGGCCGAGCAGGAAGGTCATGATGATCAGGGTCTTGGTCAGTGGCAGGTGAATCCCGCACAACGGCAGCACGACGGCCAGAAATACCGAAGTAAACGCCGTGTTGAGCAGGGAAATCTTGATCTGGGCGAAAACGATGTTACGAAACGCCCGGCTGACCAGGTACAGCCGATCGAACAGTGCGGCTGCCAGCGGCTTGCGCGCATGCACGTCGGAGATACGCTGCAAGGCAATGATCGCGCCCAGCACCATGCCGATCAGCATGGTGACGAACATGTGCGCCGCCCCCTTGCCGATCAACTGCAATTCGCCCACGTGCTTCTGCAGCCATTGCCCGAGCGAAACCTGAAACTCCGCGGCGCTGGCAGGCAGGTAGGCATCGATGAACGGAGGCAACTGACCACGAGCGCGATCCACCAGGGTCATGAACTTGTCGAGCGAGGCGCCCGGATTTTCGGCTTCGTGCAGCACAAAACTGATGGCCCCGGCAAAAATCAGCGTCAACAGGCTGACCACCAGTGTGCCCAGCAGCGCCACAGCCAGCCAGC
Organism: Pseudomonas sp. B20; assembly: GCF_020515755.1. Lineage (NCBI taxonomy): Bacteria > Pseudomonadati > Pseudomonadota > Gammaproteobacteria > Pseudomonadales > Pseudomonadaceae > Pseudomonas > Pseudomonas sp. B20. The sequence goes on along the minus strand of NZ_JAHPJG010000013.1, from coordinate 75,220 downwards.
GGGCCCGCTCGCCGGAAATCAGACGTTGCAGCTTGGGGGTCAACATGTTGACCAGCTCGAACACCAGCAGTCCGGCCAGCAGACTGGGCAACAACTTGAATGGCAACACCAATAACAGACCGCCAAATACAAGAATCCAGCTGGCTATTAACACCTGACGCGCAGAAAACGTTGGCATAGACCCTCAACGGGCAACACAAGGAAGGTGGGCAGTCTGCCAGCCTTCTCAGTCCAGAACCAGTGATCCGAAAGCGCTAAAAAACAAGCCGCAATCATCTGCCCGATGATCGGCTCGAGAACGGCGCGAAAGCGCAGTGTTTACTGCACCCGCGCCTGTTACCAGCAGCAAAAAGGCTGACTGAAAAATTATTTCTTCTTGAGACAATCGCTCATGAAACTCTTGCGCGCGTCCCCCTTGAGCGCCTGAGTGCTGGCGGTCGCGTTGCAGGTTTTCATCTTCTCCTGCTGGGTAGCCGCCGGCGGCGGTGCCGCTTTCAGGCAAGTGCTCATGAACGCCTTGCGCTCATCACCCTTCAGCGACTTCGCGCTGGCGTCGGCATTGCAGGTGGTCATTTTGTTCTGCTGCGCGGTCGCAGCGAAACCCTGGGCAGACAACATCAAACCAACGAGCAACACAGGAATACCGAGCTTGTTCATCGATCCACTCTCCAGATCCACTGCACCGGGCGGCACAGGCTGAGATTCAGTGTAGTCAGCGTCTGCACTCTGTGACGGGACACCGGACATCGCCGCTGGCATTCTCGACAAACAGGCGGATAATTACGCCTCGCTTTAACGATGATCCCCTTATGCAATACGCTTTTCCGCTGATCACCGTCCTTATCTGGGCGATCAACACAGCCGTCACCAAGGCGTCTGCCGGGGTGATCTTTCCGGCTGAAATAGGCTTTTATCGCTGGGCGCTGGCCGGCTTGCTGTTCACGCCGTTCATGCTCGGGCCTGTGTGGGCGAACCGCGCGGCGATCAAACCGGTACTCGGCAAGATCTTCATTCTGGCCGTGCTTGGCACAGCGCTCTATCAGAGCCTGGCGTATTTCGCGGCCAGCCTGACAACCGCCACCAACATGGGGATCATTCAGTCGATGGTGCCGATGATGGCGCTGGGGCTGTCGATAGCCTGCCTTGGCACTCGCCTGACCTCGGGCGCACTGCTCGGGGCGGTGCTGTCATTCGCGGGAGTGGTGGTCGTGGTCTCGGCAGGGAATCCGGCCGGCCTGATCGAGCAAGGTGTCAATCGGGGCGATGCGATGGTGCTGGTGGCCGCCGCGTCGTATGCGGTCTACAGCACGCTGCTGAAGAAGTGGCAGTTGCGTTTGCCGCCCCTGCAGTTGCTTTACGTACAGATCCTGCTGGCGATTATCGTCTTGCTGCCGCCGTTCATGCTGTCGGCGAAAACCGGCCTGAATGCGAGCAACATACCGATGGTGCTGTATGCCGCGATTCCAACGTCGATGCTCGCGCCGTGGCTGTGGATGACCTCGATCATGCGCCTGGGCCCCAGCCGCACAACACTGTTCTTCAACCTCATGCCCATCGCCACGGCCTTGATTGCCGCGGCGACACTGGGCGAGCAACTGGCGCTCTATCACCTGTTCGGCGGAGCGCTGACCCTGTGCGGCGTCATCCTCGCGGAACGCTGGACGACACCGCTGCGATCCAGGGCGGATTAGGCAGTCGCGCTGCCTTCGCTGCCCTCCAGGCTGTGAATCGACACATCGGTGATGCCGGCGGCAAGCGGCAGACCGGCTTCACCCATCGGCAGCTCGTCCAGCTCTACGTGATGCTTGAGCGCCAGTTCGTGCACGACTTCGATGATGGGCACGTCCAGATTCTCGATAATGTCTACGTGGTGCTCGCCGAGCAGGGTGTACTCGATCTCATACAGTTCTTTATCGCTCATCGCATCTTCCTGGCCGTCACTGAGGAGCGGCTGATTAACGAACTACGGTCCGACAACCGATGACCGAGCCCAAGGCTGAGCAAAACGCTCAACCATGCCATCAGATTGACCTCGGCCTTTCGGGAACGTGCGAGGAATATTCAAAGCGCTTTTCATGCCCGATCGTCATGCGGTTCGGAGGATTCAGCAAAGTCATAAGGGTGGATGCAAGGTACTGCCTCATCGCCATCTTTTTTTCGAACTCTTGAGCCCCTCCTCTGCTCCAAGGCATACCGGGCCAAAACCGGCTCTGACATGTGGAGCAATAACGATGTACAAAAAACTCTTCGCGGCGACCTTTGTATTGGCGACGATGGCTGGCTGCAGCAACACAACCGTGCAGAACCCGGTGGACTACGTCACTTATCGCAATGAGCCGCTGGTCAAGCAGGTCGAGAACGGCATGACGCGCCAGCAGGTCCTGACCATCGGCGGTGAGCCGTCGAGCACCATCGAGCGCCGGGTCAACCCAGGCACTTGCAACAACTACGTCATGAACAAAGACGGCCACAAACAGGTTTACCACGTCAGCTTCAACAGCGACGGCCGTGTGACCAACAAAGGTTTCATGACGTGCGAACAACGCGAGAAGAACGAAAAAGCGATGTAATCAAAACGCAGGCACAAACAAAAAGCCCGAGGCCTGTATGCCTCGGGCTTTTTGTTGAATGCTTTTTTAGAAAACCAGCTTGAACAGGGCGATAACCACGACCAGGCCGATCAGAAAGATGATGCCAACGGTGCTTCCCAGGAACTTGAGCATTGTGTATCTCCACGATTTATTTGGGTCTCAAGGTTGGGACCGCGGGGCTCAGCACTCGTTTCTTATATTTTTACATTCAGTCACAACCTTGCGCACCGACGAAAATCCGATAAAACTTTTTCCCTTCTCCAGCACTCACAACCCTTGCTGATCCTGCCGGGCAATACACAGAGCGGGACAGCAAAACCTGATGAGTCCTGGAGATAAATGATGAATTCTGCACCGCAATCACAGCTTTCCGATGTAAATACTCTGCGCCAGCGCGCACGCCAGAACGTTGAGGATGGTGCTGTGACTCAAGGTTACAGCGCTGACCGCGAAACGGTCCTGCGCCTGCTCAATGAATCGCTGGCTACCGAGCTGGTCTGTGTGCTGCGCTACAAGCGCCACTACTACATGGCGTCGGGCCTGAAAGCGAGCGTCGCGGCAGCCGAGTTTCTGGAACACGCAGAGCAGGAAGCGCAGCACGCTGACAAACTGGCCGAGCGTATCGTGCAACTGGGCGGCGAGCCGGAGTTCAACCCGGACACCCTGTCGAAGAACTCCCACGCGCAGTACGTGGCTGGCAACACATTGAAAGAAATGGTCTACGAAGATCTGGTTGCCGAGCGCATCGCCGTCGACAGCTATCGCGAGATCATTCAATACCTCGGCGACAGCGACCCGACTACCCGCCGCATCTTCGAAGAAATCCTTGCTCAGGAAGAAGAGCACGCTGACGACATGGCAGACATTCTGAACGATCTGTAAGCCGCAGCAGCCAATGAAAAGCCAGGACCTGTGTCCTGGCTTTTTTTTGCCCGGTAGTTTCTCGAGGCACATATGTGAACATCGTTGCGCACGCTCCAGCGCGGGCAACAGAGATGGAGCGTTACTTCACCGTCTTCGGCGCCTTGCCGGTGCGCATCTGCTCCAGCAGCGGGCCACACTGATTCGGCTCGCTGTCGCCAGTGGCGACCAGCGCCAGCAAACCGGCAACAGGACCTACGGTTGCACCGAGCAGCACCATGCCGGCTCCGCGCAGCAACAACGGGCCGGACTGTACGCCTGCGTTGGGCTTGGCGAACGGGCCGTTGACGTACAGCGGCGAGCGCAGCGAGAACACGCGGAAGCCCTTTGACTCAGGGTTGATCTGCAGGTCCAGTTGCTCGGTCTTCAGGTTCGCGGTGCCGTTGATGTAAATGATGGCGTTCTCGGTATCGAAGACAAACAGCCGGCTGGTCGCCAGCCCGTCCTTGATACCGAAGTTCGAGGCCGCGCAATTGATCTTCACGTCCTTGTCGCCGAACAGCTTGCCGACTACGTAGTTGCCCACGTTGAGCCCGGCAATTTCCATCAGGCCACGACTGATCGCGCCGTCGTTCACCAGCATCTTCATTTCGCCGTTGGCAGACCCCAGCAAGGCTGCAATCGAGTTGCCGCGCCCACTGATATCGGCGTCGCCGTTCAGCTCACCGAAGCTGGTTTTCATCGGTTCGAAGGTCGGGAACAACTGCTTGAGCTTGAAATTGCGCGCCGACAGCTTGGCCCTGCCCTGCATGGGTTTGTTTTGCCCGTTCAGGCGAATGTCCGCGTCCAGCTTGCCGCCTGCCACACCAAAACGCAGCGGCTCAAGGCTCAACTGACCATCGTCGAGAACCAGATGGGTGTAGAGGTCGGTGAACGGCAGGTCCGGGCTCTGCACGATGCGCTTGCCGGTGAACTCCACGTCGGCGTCCATCGCCCGCCAGCGATCGGTCTGAAACTCCTCGACAGGCAGAACCTTGCCCGAAGGCTGCTTGCTCTCGCCACCGCGCTTTTTCTGCGCAGCATTGGAGTCCGCACCGATCAGTGGCGCGAGGTCACTGAACAGCAACTGGTTGGAGACCAGCACGCCACTCAGCTTGTGCCGGGGCTGACTGGCGACGAAGCCCAGGTCACCGTGGATATCGCTGTTGCCGATCTTGCCGTTGAAGCCTTCGTAACGGAAGTTGGCGCCAGCCGCATCGTGCAGTTTGGCGATCAGGCGGCCATCGGTGGAGTACGCCGGAGAATCTGGCAGGGTCACACCCGTCAGCGGGTACAGATTGCTCAGGCTCGCGCCGGAAAGCTTGAGGCGCAGATCCAGCGCGCCCAGGTTCTGTGGATCGGTCAGGGTCCCGGCGATCACCGCATGGGTGTCACCGACCTTGACGTCAGCCTGCACCGGAAACGGCTGATTGGCATCCTTGAGCGCTAGCAGACCGCCGACCTTGCCGGTGCCGCTCAGCTTCTGATCGTGGTATTGGCCGGTGACCGCCAGACCGAACGCATAATCCTGCGGCACTGCGCCCTTGTCCTGGGCCTTTTTCGCTTCCTTGCTGCCGACGATTTCACTGAACGGGATCGGCTTGCCGAGCAGGTCGATCACCACGTCCAGATTGGCGTTGAGTTTCTGGTCGTTGAAGCTCACCAGTCCCTTGTCGAACTTGATCGCGCCGATGTCCATCACCCACTTGGAGGGCTCGGCATTCGGGTCGGATTTGGGCAGATCGAACACCCAGTTGGCGCGACCATCGGCCAGACGCTCCAGTCTGGCCTCGGGGCCGGTCAGATCGATACGCGGGATAACGACTTGCTGCGCCAACAGCGGCAGCAGCGAGAGACGAAATTCGACGTGCTTGAGGGTCACCATCTGCGGGGTCTTAGACCACTCAGGGTTACCCAGGCTCAGGTCATCGGCGACAAAGTGCGGCGACGGCACCCAGGCACGCCAGCCACCGAGTTCGGGCTCGCGCGTCCAGCGCACATCCAGATCACCATTGATGGCGAACGGACGATGCAGCGCTTCGCTGACTTTTGCATTGAGGGTAGGTTTGATGCGATTCCAGTCGAAAGTGACGATCACAATGACCAATATAGCCAGCACCACCAACAACGTGGCACCTGTCCAGGCGAAAATCTTGCGGCTGCGCGTCATGCGTCACTCTCCAGAAAACAGCGCCCCGACCCTGGCGCGCTGAATACGACATGAATGTTCGACTGACAAACGCGCCGAGGGTTTGATTTGAATACGAAAATGCATCGAAGGCCAGCACTCATGCACTGTTACCGGTCAAGGAGCCCGACTGAAAACCCTTTCGACGCAGGCAAAGCGCATTTGCTAAAGTGCAACCCAGCCTAATCCAAGAATCGTTTGAGCCATGCTGCCCCGCGCCGAACAGAAACAACAGACCCGAAGAGCCCTGCTCGATGCTGCCCATCAACTGATGGAGAGCGGGCGCGGCTTCGGCAGCCTGAGCCTGCGCGAAGTGGCGCGCACGGCAGGTATCGTACCGACCGGTTTCTATCGGCACTTTGAAGACATGGACCAGTTGGGGCTGGCGCTGGTCAGCGAGGTCGGCCAGACCTTTCGCGAGACCATCCGGCTGGTGCGCCACAACGAATTCGCCATGGGCGGGCTGATTCGTGCCTCGGTGAAGATATTCCTCGAACGTGTGGCGGCCAACCGCTCGCAGTTCCTGTTTCTGGCGCGCGAACAATACGGCGGCTCCTTGAAGGTGCGCCAGGCGCTCGGAGCGCTGCGTGAAGGCATCAGCGCCGACCTCACCGCCGACTTGGCAAAGATGCCCAAATGGCAGCACCTGAATGCCGATGCACTGTCGATCATCGCCGATCTGGTGGTCAAAAGTGTGTTTGCGATGCTGCCGGAACTGATCGACCCGCCCCCCGCTTCACTGGCCCCGCACCTGACACCTCAGGCGAAGATCACCCAGCAACTGCGCTTCATCTTCATTGGCGCACGGCACTGGCGGGGGCTGGGCAGTCACGATTAAGCGTCGGCACGCTCTGCTTCGTCCCGAGAACGACGTCTCACTATTAACGCTCCCCTCAAGCAAAAGACTCGCACCAAATCAACGCATCGAGTTGCTTATGCACCAAAAAAGAGCAACACAATGTGTGCCAACATTCGCATCGCCCGCTTCTGTCAGCCATTTCCCCGCAAGCTGCACTGTTGGCAAGCCCCTTGCTCTGATTTGAAGCATCGCAATTGGCTGGAAGCTATCTGATGCTGGTGATTCACGACCGAATCGAACCTCAGGCCGAATGGGCCGCCGAGCTGCATTTGAATTTCGAGGCACGCAGCAAAAGCCGACTGCGCTGCTTCAGTGCGGAAAACGAAGACGTCGGCCTGTTTCTGCAACGCGGCCAGTCGCCGCTGCGCGATGGCGAGTTTCTTCAGGCCAAGGACGGCCGTGTCGTGCGTGTCTGCGCACGTCCCGAAAAACTCATGCATGTCACGTGCAGCAGCACCTTCGAACTGACCCGCGCGGCCTATCACCTTGGCAATCGTCACGTGGCCCTGCAAGTCGGCGACGGCTGGCTGCGCCTGCTCGACGATTACGTGCTCAAGGCGATGCTCGATCAACTGGGCGCCACTGTCGACACCATCGAAGCGCCGTTCCAGCCGGAACATGGCGCCTACGGCGGTGGGCATCATCACTCGCGTGCAGGCGAGGAGGATTTCAACTATCCGCCGCGCATGCACCAGTTCGGCGTGCGCAAGTGAACAGCGCCTGGGCGCTATTGCGCCTGGCCAGTCCGCAGCTGCCCATTGGTGGCTACAGCTATTCGCAGGGGCTGGAAATGGCAGTGGAGCAGTCCATCGTGGTGGACCCGCAGACTGCGGGCCGCTGGATCGGCGATCAACTGCTGCTCAATCTCGCGCGTTTCGAGGCGCCCCTGCTGCTGGCTCATTGCGAAGCAGCGGCAGCCGGTGACTGGGGTCAGTTGCTGCAAGTCAGCGAGCAGCATCGCGCCAGCCGCGAGACCCGCGAGCTGCATCTGGAAAGCCGGCAGATGGGGTATTCCTTGAAGCAGTTGCTCGATGGCCTGCCTGAACTGGATCGTGATGCACGGCATTTTCTGCAGCAGACTGCCGAGCCGCACCTGGCCCTTGGTTGGGCGCTGGCCGCACGCGCCTGGCAGATCAGCCCGCAGGATGCGCTGGCCGCCTGGCTATGGAGCTGGCTTGAAAACCAGCTGGCCGTGCTGATGAAAACCCTGCCGCTGGGCCAGCAAGCCGCCCAGCGCCTGACCAGCGAGCTGTTGCCGTTATTGCAGCAGGCGCAGGTCAGTGCCAGCGCACAAGATCCCTGCCATACCGGCAGCGCAGCCTTCGGTCTGTCCCTGGCGAGCATGGCGCACGAACGTCAATACAGCCGGTTATTCCGGTCCTGATCAGTCCTTATGGAGAACTCAATGAACAGCCAACCTCTGCGCGTCGGAATCGGTGGCCCGGTCGGATCCGGCAAGACGGCGCTGACCCTGGCGCTGTGCCTGGCATTGCGCGACCGCTATAACCTGGCCGTGGTGACCAACGATATCTATACGCGCGAAGACGCTGACTTTCTGGTGCGTAACGAGGCACTGGCACCTGAGCGCATCATCGGCGTTGAAACCGGCGGCTGCCCGCACACCGCCATTCGCGAGGATGCTTCGATCAACCTGGAAGCCGTCGACCAGCTCAATCGCCGCTTCGAAGGCCTGGACCTGATCATCGTCGAGTCCGGTGGCGATAACCTTTCCGCGACCTTCAGCCCGGAGCTTTCCGACCTGACCATCTACGTGATCGACGTGTCGGCCGGCGACAAGCTGCCGCGCAAGGGCGGTCCGGGCATCTGCAAGTCGGACCTGCTGGTGATCAACAAGATCGACCTCGCCCCGTTGGTGGGCGCGTCACTGGAAATGATGGACAGCGACACGCGCAGGATGCGTGGCGAAAAGCCGTTCGTGTTCAGCAATCAGAAAACCGGCCAGGGTCTGGAACAGATCATTGCCTTCATTGAGCGCCAGGGCCTGCTGAATGCAGCCGCCTGAATTCACAACCAAAAGGAACCCGTCGATGAACTACAAAAAAGCCCTTGGCGCCCTCGCGCTGTTGCTGGTGCCGACTCTGGCGCTGGCTCACCCCGGTCATGGCGATAACGGCCTGATCGCTGGTATCAGCCACCCGATTGGTGGGCTGGACCACTTGCTGGCCATGCTTGCCGTCGGCTTGTGGGCTGCGCAGCAACAAGGTTCGGCACGCTGGGCGCTGCCGTGCACTTTCGTCGGCACCATGCTGATCGGCGGCATGCTGGGCTTTGAAGGTCTGAACCTGCCGGCGCTGGAAAGCGGCATTGCCGCATCGGTACTGGCTCTGGGCCTGGCCGTGGCATTGGCAGTACGTCCGCCGCTGGCGCTGGCGGTCGCCGTAACAGCCCTGTTCGCCTTGTTCCACGGCGTAGCGCATGGCCTTGAACTGCCGGAGATGTCCAGCCCGTGGGCTTACGCAGCAGGTTTTGTTGCAGCGACTGCGGCCTTGCATGCGCTGGGTTATGCGGTGGTTCGCGTGTTGCCTCAGGCGGCAGCACCGCTGGTGCGTATCGCCGGTGCAGCCTCTGCGGCAGCAGGTGTGTGGTTGCTGGCAGCCTGATCGAGCTTCGCGCTGATCGTGTCCGCTTCAGTTGCGGATGATCAGCGCGAAGGCGCAGGAATGCGGTACAGGTAGAGCAGCACTGCGCTGGCAAACGCCAGCAGGCAGACCGGCAAGGGATGCAGACCGAACAGCACCGCGATGGCGGCGATCCAGGCGGGCAACCCGGCGGCCAGGAACGCCAGACGGCGGATGGCCGCGAGTTTGAGCCATGCTGCCGGCTCCTCGGGTGTATCGAGTGCAGCCTGGGTGACCGCCAACGCGCGCTTGTAGGCGCCGAAGGGTTTCAGGCTGACGAACATCGAGCCTATGCCGGCGATCAACAGCGGGATCGCCAACACCGGAATGAGCGGCTCGCTGGCACCGAAAAATACACAGACCACCAGCAATGGCGCCAGGGTCAGACCCAGTTGACGCCACCATTGCATCTCGAGCTTTTGACGAACCTCGCTGCGTGTCACGCGGGGCCGACCTCGCTTTGATGTTCGTTGCCCATCATGTGCCCCAGCTTGCCCGCCTTGGTCGCCAGATAAAGACGATTATGCGGGTTTTGCCCGGTGTGCAGCGGCACGCGCTCGGCGACCCTGATGCCCATCTCGGTCAAGGCTTTGACTTTGCGCGGGTTGTTGGTCATCAGCCGCAACGACTGCACGCCCAGATGCTGAAGCATCGGCAGGCAGATCGCGTAGTCACGCTGATCGGCAGCAAAGCCCAGGCGCTCGTTGGCTTCAACCGTATCGGCGCCGCCATCCTGCAGCTCGTAGGCGCGGATCTTGTTCATCAGACCGATACCGCGCCCTTCCTGGCGCAGGTACAACAATACGCCACGCCCTTCAGTGGCAATGGCGCGCAGGGCGGCTTCCAGTTGAGAACCGCAATCGCAACGCTGACTGAACAGGGCGTCGCCCGTCAGGCATTCGGAATGTACGCGACCCAGAACCGGCTCACCGTCCGCCACATCGCCCAGACTCAGGACGACGTGTTCACGGCCGGTTGCCGACTCGATAAAGCCGTGCATGGCAAACTCTGCAAAGGGAGTGGGCAGTTTGGAAGCGGCGACAAAGACGACGGGCACCGTGTGCTCCTGATCAGTATGAAGACTGGAAATTCGCAAGATTTGCATTGTAACAGCAGGTTCCTGCAGACGCTCAGGGTGAATTCTCGGGCATTTAGATCATAAAGTTCGATAGATAGAAGCGCTCATCCGCTCACTGCTCACCGCCAAAATGCTGGTAGCCACGCGTGTCAGGCGTGACGTCTTGCCCTGTGTCGTCGACAAGCACGACGCCTTGCCCCTGCTCTACCCGGCCAATGACATGCACCGGCCAGCCTTCTTTCAGCACGGTCGGCAAGTGTTCGGAAGGCAGTGTGAAGGCCAGGATGTAATCGTCGCCACCGCTCAGTGCGGCCTGTCGGGCAGAAGGCAGATCGAACAAGGTCAGCAACTGGTCAGACATCGGCAGCCGGTCCCGCTCAACCACCAGACGAACACCCGACGCGCGAGCGATGTGTCCGCAGTCGGCCAGCAGCCCATCGGAGATGTCCAGCGCCGACGTCGCCCTGCCGCGCAAAGCCTGCCCCAGTGCCAGTTGCGGTTGCGGCGACCAGTAGCGGGCCAGCAATGCTTCGGCGATCGAGGGCTCGGCGCTGCGCTGCTTCAATACCAGCGGCAATGCACCTGCGCCATCACCCAGCGTGCCGCCGACACACAGCAGGTCACCCGCCTTAGCACCCGCGCGGGTCAGGGCTGATCCGGCCGGCACAGCGCCGAACACTGTCAGGGTCAGGCTCAAGGGACCGCGCGTGGTATCACCACCGATCAGACGCAGCGAACAGCCTTGCGCCATCTGGTTCAGGCCGCGAGCGAAGGTCTGCAGCCAGTCGGCATCGACCTGCGGCAGGGTCAGGGCAAGGGTGAACGCGACAGGCCGGGCGCCCATGGCCGCCAGGTCACTGGCAGACACCGCCAGCGCGCGCTGGCCAAGCAGAAAGGGGTCGCAGGCATCAGGAAAATGTACCCCGGCAACCAGGGTATCGGTCGAGATCGCCAACTGCTCGCCGGGCGCTAACGCCAGCAGCGCACAGTCATCGCCGATCCCCAGGGCAACTTCCTCGCCCGCCTGCGCACAGGGCGCGGCGGCGAAGTAATTGCGGATCAGCTCGAACTCTCCCATGAAGGTCAGGCGCGAATCAGCGCTTGTGGGCCTTCACTTCGACTTCACGCAGGCGCGGCGCCAGCTTGTCCAGCACGCCATTGACGAACTTGTGGCCGTCAGTGGAGCCGTAGACTTTCGCCAGCTCGATGCCTTCGTTGATCACCACGCGATAAGGCACGTCGATGCGCTTGAGCAGTTCGAAGGTGGACAGCCGTAGTACGGCCAGCTCAACCGGGTCGAGCTCTTCGATGGTCAGGTCAAGGCAAGGCGAGAGCGCGGTGTCGATCTCGGTCTTGTTGGTTGCCACGCCGTGCAACAGCTCACGGAAGTAGGTGCCGTCAACGTTGCTGAAATCGTTGTCGACACGGAACTGCGCTTCGATCTCGTTCAACGAATGGCCAGCCATGTGCCACTGATACAGGGCCTGGGTTGCCATCTGACGTGCTTCACGACGCTTGGCGCTTTTGCCCTTGGCGGCTTCCGGCGATTTGGCGTCGCGCGGGTTGAACTGGTCGGTATCGTCGGAAATCACTTGGCCTCCAGCTGCGACAGCAGACTGACCATTTCGATAGCAGACAGGGCAGCTTCAGCGCCCTTGTTGCCGGCCTTGGTGCCGGAACGCTCGATGGCCTGTTCGATGGAGTCGACGGTCAACACGCCGAAAGCGACCGGCACGCCGAACTCCATGGACACCTGGGACAAGCCCTTGACGCACTCGCCTGCCACGTATTCGAAGTGTGGAGTACCGCCACGAATCACTGCACCCAGTGCGACGATGGCCGCGAACTCGCTGCGTTGGGCAACTTTCTGCACAACCAGTGGAATCTCGAACGCACCCGGCGCACGGATGATGGTGATGTCGCTTTCGCTCACGCCATGGCGTACCAGCGCATCAACGGCACCGCTAACCAGGCTTTCCACGACGAAGCTGTTGAAACGGCCAACTACCAAGGCATAGCGGCCCTGGGGGGCGATGAAGGTACCTTCGATGGTCTTCAAGGTCATTCGGTGAGTCTCGTATTAAAGAGCAAGCCCGCCTTGGGGCGGACTTTGAGGGATATTAGGCCACGAATCATGCCTGTCAGGCCAAAACCTGCGAAAAACCATCTTTCGCACGCCCCGACCTGCCGGGATTTATTCGGAGGGCACGTATTCTACAACTTCCAGATCGAAACCGGATATCGCATTGAACTTCATCGGCGAACTCATCAGGCGCATTTTGCGCACGCCGAGGTCACGAAGGATCTGCGAACCGGCACCGACCGTGCTGTACGTGGTCGGTGTCTTGATCGGTTGCTGACCGGCGGTTTCGCGAATATGAGCCAGCAAGACATCGCCATCCAGCGGGTGACCGAGCAGCAGCACCACGCCGCTGCCCGCCTCGTTAACCGCGCGCATGGCGGCGCGCAGGCTCCAGCGGCCGGGCTGGCTGACCATCAACAGGTCACGCAGCGGGTCCATGTTGTGCACGCGAACCAGCGTGGGCTCTTCAGCGCAGATGGTGCCCAGAGTCAGCGCCAGATGCACGTCGCCCTCGACCGAATCGCGGTAGGTCACCAGGTTGAAACTGCCCAGTTCGCTGTCCATCGGCTGCTCGGCAATCCGCTGAACGGTACGTTCGTGGATCATCCGGTAGTGAATCAGGTCGGCGATGGTGCCGATCTTGATGTCATGTTGCAGGGCAAATGCTTCGAGTTCGGCGCGCCGCGACATGGTGCCGTCGTCGTTCATGACTTCGCAGATCAGGCCCGTCGGCTCGAAACCGGCCATGCGCGCCAGGTCGCAGGCCGCTTCGGTATGACCGGCGCGCGCCAAGGTGCCGCCCGCCTGGGCCATGAGCGGGAAGATATGGCCCGGGCTGACGATGTCTTCGGCCTTGGCGTCCTTGGCAGCGGCAGCCTGCACAGTACGTGCGCGGTCGGCTGCCGAGATACCGGTGGTCACGCCTTCGGCGGCTTCGATGGAAACGGTGAACTTGGTGCCGAAACCCGAACCGTTGCGCGCGGCCATCAGCGGCAGCTTGAGGGTTTCGCAGCGCTCGCGAGTCATCGGCATGCAGATCAGACCACGGGCGAAACGCGCCATGAAGTTGATGTGCTCGGGCTTCACGCATTCGGCGGCCATGATCAGGTCGCCTTCGTTTTCGCGGTCTTCGTCATCCATGAGGATGACCATCTTGCCCTGGCGAATGTCTTCGACCAGTTCTTCGATACTGTTGAGCGCCACGCGGCACCCCCTTCAATCAATTCAGGATTTGAGGTAGCCGTTCTCGGCCAGAAAGCTTTCGGTGATCGTGCCGTGGCCCGGCTCGGCGGCCTTGTCACCCAGCAGCAGGCGCTCCAGATAACGCGCCAGCAGGTCGACCTCCAGGTTGACCTTACGGCCGGGCTGGTAGTCGGCCATGATCGTCTCGCTCCAGGTATGAGGCACGATGGTCAGTTCGAACTCCGCGCCGTTGACCGAGTTGACGGTCAGGCTGGTGCCGTCGACCGTGATCGAGCCTTTGTGGGCGATGTATTTGGCCAGCTCACGTGGCGCACGCACCGTGAACTGAATGGCGCGGGCGTTATCGGCACGGGCGACGATTTCGCCGACGCCGTCGACATGGCCACTCACCAGATGGCCGCCCAGACGTGTAGTCGGGGTCAGGGCCTTTTCCAGGTTGACCCGGCTGCCGGTCTTCAGGTCGACAAAGGCGGTGACGGTCAGGGTCTCGCGGCTGACGTCAGCCCAGAAGCCATCACCGGGCAATTCGACGGCGGTCAGGCATACGCCATTCACGGCAATGCTGTCGCCGAGTTTGACGTCGGCCAGGTCAAGCTTGCCGGTTTCCACATAAACGCGGACGTCGCCGCCTTTGGGAGTCAGGGCGCGGATGCTGCCAATGGATTCGATAATGCCGGTAAACATGGGTCCTCCGGGAGAACAAGGGCTGCGCGCTAGGCGAAAGCCGGGAATTATACGCCGGGTGTGCGCACAGGGAGAGCGATGACTCGCCAGTCATTACCGACAGCACGCATTTCCACAATGTTCAGCTCAAGTGCCTCGCTCATCTGCGCCAGGGGCAGATCGAGCAGCGGACGGGCCGATGAGCCGAGAAACTTGCCGGCAATGAAGAGCTGAAACTCGTCGACCAGCCCGAGCCGGGCAAAAGCCCCCGCCAGTCGCGGACCGGCCTCGACCAGTACTTCATTGACGCCACGCGCGGCCAGCTCGCCCATCAACCGGCGCAGGTCCACATGACCGGCGCTGTCGGCCAAGGCGAGCATTTCGTGGCCCTCTTCCTGATAACGACCTCGCGCCGACGCAGCGGCGCAGGTCACGACCAGCGCACTGCCTGCCTGGAAAAACGGTGCATCGAGCGGCACACGCAAACGGCCGTCGATCAACACGCGCAACGGCGCGCGTGCAGCGGCCAGCGCGGTCAGTTCGGCATCGAGCCCCAATTCATCAGGGCGCACGGTGAGACGAGCCTTGTCGGCCAGCACCGTGTCGGCGCCGCTGAGCACCACGCTCGACTGAGCGCGCAGGCGCTGCACGGCAGAACGCGCCTCGGGGCCGGTGATCCACTGGCTTTCACCGCTGGCCATCGCTGTGCGGCCATCCAGGCTCATGGCCATTTTGACCCGCACGTAAGGCAGGCCGGTCTCCATGCGCTTGAGAAAGCCTTTGTTCAGCGCGCGCGCTTCGCTTTCCAGCACGCCACATTGAACGCCAATGCCAGCGTTCATAAGGCGCAACAGGCCACGGCCGGAGACGTCGGGATTGGGGTCCTGCATCGCCGCGACCACCCGCGTCACCCCGGCTTCGATCAGTGCATCGGCGCAGGGCGGTGTGCGTCCCTGGTGACTGCACGGTTCGAGGGTGACGTAGGCGGTCGCGCCTCTGGCCAGCTCGCCAGCCTGGCGCAAGGCGTGCACTTCGGCATGCGGCTCACCGGCGCGCGCATGCCAGCCTTCGCCAACGATCCGGCCTTCACGCACGATCACGCAGCCGACTCGCGGGTTGGGATGCGTGGAGTAGAGCCCCTTGCGCGCCAGCTCGAGTGCTCGCGCCATGTAATGAACGTCGAGAGCCGCCTGTTCAGTCAGCAATGCATTTATTCCTTGCCCGGCTCGCGGGCCAGACGGTCGATTTCTTCACGGAATTCGTTGAGGTCCTGAAAGCGCCGGTACACGGAAGCGAAACGGATGTAGGCCACTTCGTCGAGCTTCTGCAGCTCGGTCATGACCAGCTCACCCACTACCAGCGATTTGACTTCGCGTTCGCCGGTCGCGCGCAGCTTGTGTTTGATGTGAACCAGGGCCGCTTCCAGGCGTTCGACACTCACCGGACGCTTTTCAAGCGCGCGCTGCATACCGGCGCGCAGTTTTTCTTCATCGAAAGGCTGGCGGCTGCCGTCCTGTTTGATCAGACGCGGCAAGACCAGCTCGGCAGTTTCGAACGTGGTGAAGCGCTCGCCGCAGGCCAGGCACTCGCGTCGGCGGCGTACTTGCTCGCCTTCGGCGACGAGGCGGGAGTCGATGACTTTGGTGTCATTGGCACCGCAGAAGGGACAGTGCATGGTGGCTGGCAACGAAAGAATGGGGAGCGCCATGTTAGCGCATCCTGCCGGCAAGACAAGGCTGAGGGTTTACGGTATATAGACGCGCATTAAAGCGGTGTGAAATTGTCCGGGCTCGGTAATACTGCACGCTTGGCGTCACCCAGCCTTTCGAATTTTGCCTTGTGGAGCTCTTGATGACGTTACGCCCCGCTTTTCTACTCTGCTTCATCGGCTTGCTGGCCGCGTGCAGCAGCAATGACGCGCCGAAACCCGCTGCACCGCCGCCAGTCGCGCCTTCGATCAAGCTGCCTGCCGGGCCGGGGCCACTGCAACCGTACCAACGTGAACTCAGCGGGCAATTGCTGGGCGTGCCGGCTGGCGCCGAGGTCGAGTTGGCAATGCTGGTCATCGACGAACGCGGACGTCCGCAGAAGCTGCTGACCAACACCCTGCTCAAGGGCAACGGTCAATCATTGCCGTTCCAGTTGCGCTTCAACCCGGAAGCCTTTCCGGTCGGCGGACGTGTCGAATTGCGTGGCCGCGCCAGTAAATCCGGGCAGTTGATCCTGCACCTGCCGTCGATGCGTATCGATCAGCCGGTGACTCAGGCCCTGGGGCAGTTGCAGTTCGTCAAGGCGCCATGATCGCTCCGCAACACCTGCAACACGCGCTAAGCGAGCTGCTTGGCGACGCCCGGATAGCAATTACTGCGCTGCCGGGCACAGCGCTGAAGCTGTGGCTGATCGACGATGCCAACATGGACCGCGCCTTCAGCCCGGATGAAACGCGGCGCATTCTGGAAGACCCACCGTACTGGTGCTTTTGCTGGGCCAGCGGCCTGGCTCTGGCACGTTTTCTGGCTGAAAACCCGCACTGGGTGGCTGGCAAACGGGTACTGGACTTTGGCGCGGGCTCGGGTGTGGCGGGCATTGCCGCGCTCAAGGCCGGGGCGCTTGAGGTCGTGGCCTGTGATCTCGACCCACTGGCGCTCGCTGCCTGCCGGGCCAATGCCGAACTCAATCAGGTGCCATTGCGCTACTCGACG
The DNA here is from genome assembly GCF_020515755.1 of Pseudomonas sp. B20. Taxonomy (NCBI): domain Bacteria; kingdom Pseudomonadati; phylum Pseudomonadota; class Gammaproteobacteria; order Pseudomonadales; family Pseudomonadaceae; genus Pseudomonas; species Pseudomonas sp. B20. The sequence goes on along the minus strand of NZ_JAHPJG010000013.1, from coordinate 58,314 downwards.
GATTTCTTTGCCGAAGCAGACCGCTTCGATCTGATCCTGGTCGCCGACGTGCTCTACGACCGTGCCAACCTGCCGTTGCTGGACCAGTTCCTCTCCCGAGGCCGTGAGGCACTGGTGGCCGATTCCCGCGTGCGCGACTTCACGCACGCTGCCTACCAGCGTCTGACGATGCTGCATGCGCACACCCTGCCGGACCTGGCCGAGCCGCACGAATTTCGCGACGTGAGCCTCTATCACGCGGCGCGGTGAGCGCTAAATAACAGTCCGGGATTGCTCAGCTAAACGGCTTTTGTAGGAGCGAACTTGTTCGCGAAGACGGTCGTTCAAACGATAAATTTCCAGAGAGCTTTCCACCCCTTTCGCGAACAAGCGAAGCGTCGCCCGGTTCGCTCCCACGGCCTTCGGCCAGCATCAATAGCAATGAGTGTGGGCACGATCATGTCCAATAGACGACACCGCTTTCAGCATTGCCCTGCGGGCTTTATAGTTGGCAGCATTCAGATTCTTCGAGACGTGCAATGAGCCAGGAAACTGCTTACATTTTCGACGCAACCGCCGCGAACTTCGATCAACTGGTGATCGACAAGTCCTTCGACCAGCCGGTGCTGGTGGATTTCTGGGCCGAGTGGTGTGCGCCCTGCAAGGTCTTGATGCCCCTGCTGCAGCAAATCACCGAGAGTTATCAGGGCGAGCTGCTGCTGGCCAAGGTCAATTGCGACATCGAGCAGGACATCGTGGCGCGCTTCGGCATTCGCAGCCTGCCGACCGTGGTGTTGTTCAAGGACGGCCAGCCGGTAGATGGCTTTGCCGGTGCCCAGCCCGAGTCGGAAATCCGCAAGATCCTCGACCAGCACGTGGTCATGCCGCCGCCTCCGGCCGCCGATCCGCTCAAGCAGGCACAGGCGTTGTTTGCCGAAAGTCGTTTTGCCGAAGCCGAAGCACAGCTCAAGGTGCTGCTGGGCGAAGACAACACCAATGGCGCGGCGCTGATTCTGTATGCACGCTGCCTGGCCGAACGGGGCGAACTGAGCGAGGCCAAGGCCGTGCTGGATGCGGTCACCGGTGATGCACACAAGGCCGAACTGGCCGGTGCCAAGGCCCAACTGACGTTCCTCGCGCAAGCCGCGACCCTGCCGGACGCTGCCGAACTGAAAAGCCGTCTTGCGCAAAACCCGCAGGACGATGAAGCAGCACTGCAACTGGCGATTCAGCAGTTATCGCGTCAACAGTACGAAGCTGCGCTCGAGGGCCTGCTCAAGCTGTTCATCCGCAATCGCAATTACGCCGAGGGTCTGCCGCACAAGACCCTGCTGCAAGTATTCGACCTGCTGGGCAATGATCATCCGCTGGTAACAGCGTACCGTCGCAAGCTGTTTGCCGCGCTGTACTAATGTACAAAGCAACAGGCACCGCTCGGGTGCCTGTTGTTGCTCAGCGCGGTCAGGTCACGTCGCTTCGACCCAGCTGTACAGCGGCGCATCTCCGCCGCTCTCGACTTTCACGTTCGCCGAGTGACGCAAGCGCACCAGCAGATGCTTGCCCGCAGCGGTACTGCCCGCCAACCCTTCCAGTTGCCCCAACAGATCCGGTCCACTCATCTGCCCGGCCTTGTGCAGCAATTCCTGAGCGACTTGCCAGAGCCTGTCGTCCTGGTTGAGCGGCGTGTTCTCGGCCACGGCGGCTGGCGCCTCCGGGGCCACGCCCTTGAGCTGCGCGCCGAGTTGCGCCCAGTCTCCTTCGTCCAGTTCAAGGGTCAAATCCACCGGCCACTGGCCTACGGTTCCACGAATACGCAACATGATGTGCACCTGCTGACAGTCAGGCGTACATGCTCCCACAGGCGGGCGCGCATTCCCATGATCAACCGTAACGCCACTGGTTGAGGACCGGTTCCTTGCCGTTGATGAAATTGCCAAGCGCCCGCACGTCGTAGACGTTTTCCCAGTACTCGATAATTCGGCCATCGCGAAACCGCCACAGGTCGCAAAACGGCATGATGATTTTCCGGCCCTCGCAACTGGCGCGCATCTCGCCCAACACCGAGCCGAAGTGATCGTTGGCGATGATGTCGTGGACATCCATGTACAGGGTCTGATGGGTACGCCTGATCAGATTGATCTGGTGGGAAAGCACTGCCTCCCTGCCGATGGCTATGGACAAGCCACCGCCAGCGCCTTGATCCGCCTTGTGCAGCACGATGTCAGCGTCGGCGAATTCGGTGATGCGTGTCATCTCCTTGTACACAGCACGCAGGACTTCTCTGTTCGAATGGAGCTTGTTCATGAGTATCTTCCCTGATGTCGCACTCGGCCCAGGTCGAGCGCAGGCCCTTACTGGCGATGAAAACCTTCCTGCGCATCCGGCGCAGGTGTAGCGATTTTCATCTTCCAGAGTAGGACTTGATGACGCGAAGTGTGAGACTACTTAGGCATAAGCACCGGACCGGGTATGCCCGACAATACCGTCAATAGCGCTTTGCTAAAGCCCGGTCACCCGGCGTCTGGATAAAAACACGTCCACGCAGGCCGTCACTTGTTATAAGATCACATAACGGTTTTTTCGATTATTGTTCTGGAGCCCGCTATGCGCCGTCTGCTACTCGCCCTGCCTTTCGCCCTGTTACCACTCGTTGCTGCGCACGCGGCTGAAGAACACGACCACGATCATGGCGATGAACATGGCAGCCTGGGCGCGCACGAGCATGGCGTAGGACGTCTGGATGTGGTGCTGGAAGGCAAGACGCTGGAATTCGAATTCGATAGCCCGGCCATGAACATCGTCGGTTTCGAACACGTTGCGACCTCGGATGAAGACAAGGCCAAAGTCGCCAAGGCGCGCGAATTGCTGCTCAAGCCCAACGCGTTGTTCAGCATCGCCGATGCCGCCAATTGCTCGGCCACTTCGGTAAAGCTGGAAAGCCCGTTGTTTGGTGACAAGGATGACGATCATGATGAACACGCCAAGGGCGGCGACGCCGATCATCATGAGCACAGCGAAATTCACGGTCATTACAAGTTCGTCTGTGACGCACCGGCCATTCTGAAGAAGCTCGACCTGTCGCAAATCTTCACAACCTTTCCCGACACCAAGAAGCTTCAGGTACAACTGATTTCGCCAGGCGGCCAGTCAGGCGCAGAAGTGATCGCAGCCAACCCGACGCTGAAATTCTGATCGCACCCTGCAGTACAACGACCGGGCCTGGCCCGGTCTTTTAATTTCCAACCGAGCGTGAGTCAGCCCATGACCCAAGCACTGATCGAACTGTCGGACCTGCGCTTCAACTGGCCCGGCCATCCGCAACTGCTGGACATCCCCGAGTTCCGCCTGCAAAGCGGCGAAACCCTGTTCCTCAAAGGCCCGAGTGGCAGCGGTAAAACCACGCTGCTGGGCCTGCTGGGCGGTGTACAAAAACCGGGCAGCGGCAGCATTCGCCTGTTGAACCAGGACCTGTCGGCCCTCTCTTCGGCCGCGCGTGATCGCTTTCGCGTCGATCACACTGGCTACATCTTCCAGCAGTTCAACCTGCTGCCGTTTTTGTCGGTGCGGGAAAACATCGAACTGCCCTGTCACTTTTCAAAGGTCCGCGCCGAGCGTGCCAGGCAACGCCATGGCAGCGTCGAGAAAGCCACCACCACCCTGCTCGCCCACCTGGGTTTGAAAGACCCGGCGATGCTGACACGCCGCGCCGACTCGCTGTCCATCGGCCAGCAACAGCGAGTCGCTGCCGCCCGGGCGCTGATCGGTCAACCGGAGCTGGTGATTGCCGACGAGCCAACGTCTGCGCTGGACGCGGACTCGCGCGAGGCGTTCATTCGTCTGTTGTTCGCCGAGTGCCGCGAGGCCGGGGCCAGCCTGCTGTTTGTCAGTCATGACCAGAGCCTGGCACCGCTGTTTGATCGCAATCTGTCGCTGAGCGACCTGAATCGCGCCGCCGTTGCCGTGGAGATTTGAGATGTATCTGTTTCGTCTGGCCATGGCCAGCCTGGCCAACCGCCGTTTCACCGCGTTTCTCACTGCCTTCGCCATTGCGCTGTCGGTTTGCCTGTTGCTGGCCGTCGAGCGGGTGCGCACCGAAGCGCGCTCCAGCTTCGCCAGCACCATCAGCGGCACCGACCTGATCGTCGGTGCGCGCTCCGGCTCGATCAACCTGTTGCTGTACTCGGTGTTCCGCATCGGCAATGCCACCAACAACATTCGCTGGGACAGCTTCGAGCACTTCGCCAACAGCAAGCAGGTCAAGTGGGCGATCCCGGTTTCGCTGGGCGACTCCCATCGCGGCTACCGGGTGATGGGCACCAATGAAGCGTATTTCGAGCATTATCAGTTCGGTCGCCAACAGCACCTGGAAATGGCCGAAGGACGCGAGTTCAAGACCGATCCCTTTGAAGTGGTGCTGGGTTCGGAGGTCGCCAAGGCGCTGCATTACAAGCTGGGCGACAAGCTGGTACTGGCGCACGGTGTCGCCGCGATCAGCCTGGTCAAGCATGACGACAAACCGTTCACAGTGGTCGGCATCCTCAAGCCGACCGGCACGCCGGTGGACCGCACGCTGCATATCAGCCTGGGCGGCATGGAAGCCATTCATATCGACTGGCACAACGGCGCTCCGGCACGCGGCAACGAGCGCATCTCAGCCGATCAGGCGCGCAATATGGACCTGACGCCGACGGCGATCACTGCCTTCATGCTGGGCTTGAACAGCAAGATTTCCACCTTCAGCCTGCAACGCGAGATCAACGAATACCGTGGCGAGCCCATGCTGGCGATTCTGCCCGGCGTGGCACTGCAGGAGCTGTGGAGCCTGATGGGCACGGCGGAAAAAGCGCTGTTCGTTATTTCGCTGTTCGTGGTGCTGACCGGACTGATCGGCATGCTGACTGCAATTCTCACCAGCCTCAATGAACGGCGCAGGGAAATGGCCATCCTGCGCTCGGTCGGCGCGCGCCCCTGGCATATCGCAAGTCTGCTTATACTCGAAGCCTTCGCCCTGGCGCTGGCGGGTGTCATCAGCGGCCTTGCGCTGCTCTATATCGGCATCTTCGTGGCCCGCGACTACGTGCTCGACAATTACGGTCTGTACCTGTCGTCTATGCCACCTGGCCAATATGAATGGACATTACTCGGTGCCATTCTCGGCTGCGCGCTGTTGATGGGAACCGTGCCAGCCTGGCGAGCCTACAGGCAGTCACTGGCCGATGGACTGTCGATTCGTTTATGAGGACCTTCATGATGCGGCGCATGCTACTCACTCTGCTGTTCTCGGTTACCACTCAAGTGTGGGCCGCCGAGCCGCGTGAGCTGACCTGGAATGACATGATTCCACCCGATGCACCTGTGGTGAAGCCGGTAACAGCTCCGCTGCACGATATGTCCAAGCTGTCCGATGCACTGGCCATGGAGGCAGCGCCTGCGGCCCACCAACTGGCGCCGCATGCGCCGGTGGTCAAGGCACTGGATGGCAAACTGGTGCGTTTACCGGGCTACATCGTGCCGCTTGAGGTCAGTGAGGAAGGCCGGGTGACGGAGTTTCTGCTGGTGCCGTATTTCGGCGCCTGCATCCATGTGCCGCCGCCACCGGCGAACCAGATCGTGCATGTCACGAGCGAGCTGGGTGTGAAGGTCGATGAGCTGTATCAGCCGTACTGGATCGAAGGACCGATGCAGGCCAAGTCGTCTTCCAGCGAACTGGCAGAAGCGGGTTATCAGATGCAGGCAGACAAGATTCTTGTCTACGAGTTGCCGGATTCATAAGGATCACGAGGTTCCCAGCGATTTCATTGAGCTGAGTCAAAGTCGCCGCTCGACAGCGCTTTAACATTACGCCCATAAATTTTGACTGATCTCTGGAGCCTCCATGCACAAGCATCTGCTACGCGCGTCCCTTGTCGCGCTTGCCCTCACCGCCCCGGTCGCGGCACACGCCTACCAGCCTGGCGACTTCATCGTTCGCGCCGGTGTCGCACACGTCCAGCCCAATGAAGACAGCGGCGAAGTGCGCCTCGACGGTGCCAAGGTTTCCGGCACCAAAGCGACTGTCGACGGCGAAAACCAGCTGGGCCTGACCTTCGCCTACATGCTGAGCCAGCACGTCGGCATCGAGCTGCTGGCCGCTACGCCGTTCAGCCACACCGTGTCGGTCAAAGGCCTCGGGCCTGGCCTGGATGGCAAGCTGGCCGATATCAAACAACTGCCGCCGACGCTGTCGTTGCAGTACTACCCGATGGAACCGTCGTCGAGATTCCAGCCGTACGCTGGCGTGGGCATCAACTACACCACGTTCTTCGATACCGACCTGACCGGCAACCGCAAGGATCAGGGTTTCAGCAACCTCAAGCTCAAGGACTCGGTCGGCCTGGCCGGACAGTTGGGCATGGATTACATGATCACCGACAACGTACTGCTCAACGCCTCGGTCTGGTACGTCGACATCGACACCAAAGCAACCGTGGACGGCCCGTCAGCCCTGGCCGTCGGCAAGACCAAGGTCGACGTGGACATCGACCCGTGGGTGTACATGGTGGGCGTGGGTTACAAGTTCTGACCTGAACGTCTCAAGCGCCACAAACACAAAGGCACCCTCAGCGGGTGCCTTTGTGTTTTGTAGACCTGATGATCTCGTACCAACTCCATGACGAAGTAATGCCGCGTTTTTTGCAGGAGCGGGCTGGTCCGAAGGCAGTTACATTCGATGCACTTTCTGCGCCTGCAATATCGGCTTCGCGAACAAGTTCGCTCCTACAGGTGCTCACAGGCTTTTGTAGGAGCGAACTTGTTCGCGAATAGGCAGTTACATTCGATGCACTTTCTGCGTCTGCAATATCGGTTTCGCGAACAAGTTCGCTCCTACAGGTGCTCACAGGCTTTTGTAGGAGCAACTTGTTCGCGAATAGGCAGTTACATTCGGTGTAATTTCTGCGTCTGCAATATCGGTTTCGCGAACAAGTTCGCTCCTACAGGTGCTCACAGGCTTTTGTAGGAGCGAACTTGTTCGCGAATAGGCAGTTACATTCGATGCACTTTCTGCGCCTGCAATATCGGCTTCGCGAACAAGTTCGTTCCTACAGGTGCTCATAGGCTTTTGTAGGAGCGAACTTGTTCGCGAATAGGCAGTTACATTCGATGCACTTTCTGCGCCTGTAATATCGGCTTCGCGAACAAGTTCGCTCCTACAGGTGCTCACAGGCTTTTGTAGGAGCAACTTGTTCGCGAATAGGCAGTTACACTCGATGCACTTTCTGCGCCTGTAATATCGGCTTCGCGAACAAGTTCGCTCCTACAGGTGCTCACAGGCTTTTGTAGGAGCGAACTTGTTCGCGAATAGGCAGTTACATTCGATGCACTTTCTGCGCCTGTAATATCGGCTTCGCGAACAAGTTCGCTCCTACAGGTGCTCACAGGCCTTTGTAGGAGCGAACTTGTTCGCGAATAGGCAGTTACATTCGATGTAGGGCTCACTGCCCCATCAACAACTCAAGCCCGCGCACCAGTGGCGTTGGCTCATCGAGGGTGAAGTGTTCCAGCAGGCGCTGGTTGCTGGCGCGGGAGTGTTTGATGTCGCCCGAGCGCGGCGCCTGGTAGCTGACTTCCGGCTGCTTGCCGACGACCTGCGAAAGCGCAGCCAGCAGTTCGTTGAGCGACGTGGTCTTGTTCAGGCCGACGTTGATCGCGCCTTCGATAGCGCTTTCCCGTGACAAGGCCTGCAGCAGCAGCTTGAGCAGATCCCCGACGTAGTAGAAATCCCGCGTCTGCTCGCCATCGCCAAACACGCTGATCGGCAGGCCTTTGCGGATGCGCTCGGCAAAGATGCTGATCACGCCCGAGTAAGGCGACGATGGGTCCTGGCGTGGCCCGAAAATGTTGAAGAAGCGGAAGATCACCGGTTCCAGGCCATGCTGGCGACGGTAGAAATCCAGGTAATGCTCGCTGGCCAGCTTGTCCGAGGCATAAGGGGTCAGCGGTGCTTTGGTGGTGTCCTCGGTGATCGCTTCGCCCTCACCGTTGTTGCCGTACACCGCCGCGCTGGAAGCGAAGATCACCCGTTTGACGCCCGCTTCGCGCATGGCCTCGCAGACATTCAACGTGCCGATGAAGTTGCTCTGGTGAGTACGCACCGGGTCATCGACCGACGCTTGCACCGAGGCCACTGCCGCCAGGTGCACGACGGCCTTGCAGCCCTGCGCCGCGCGCTTGACCAGGTCGGCATCGGCCACGTCCCCTTCGATCAGTTCGACCCGCGGGTTATCGAGCGGCAGGTTGCTGCGCTTGCCTGCCGAGAGGTTGTCGAGGATACGCACGGCCTGCCCGCTGGCAAGCAATGCGTCGGTCAGGTGCGAGCCAATGAAACCCGCACCTCCAGTGATCAGAACAGGAGCGTCAGACATGTCGATAATACCGATCCAGCAGGCTTGGCAGGCCGGCCCGCCAGGCGCGGGGCTTAATGCCGAAAGTGTGGAGAATTTTCTTGCAGGCCAGTACCGCGTGCTGCGGTTCTTCGGCTGCATCGGGACGCGCGGCATGAGCCTGCGCAGTGGGCGATTCGATGGCCAGCGCGTGCAGCAGACGCGCTTCGGTGAGCACTGCCTGCCCCAGCGCCAGTGGCGTGGTCGCCTCGTGTCCGGCGTAGTGGTAAGTGCCCCACAGCGGCGCTTCGCAGTCGAGTTGCTTGATGACCGAAATGATCACCCGTGCCGCATCATCGACCGGCGTCGGGTTGCCGCGGCGATCGTCGGCGAGCAGCAGCTCTCCGGGTTCCTTGGCACGCGAGAGAAAGCGGCCCAGCACACCATCGGTGCTGTCATCCAGCAACCAGCCGAAACGCACCAGCACATGTTGTGGGCAGGTCGCACGAACGCTCTGCTCGATACGCCACAGGGCCTGGCCGCGCAGGCCCAGAGGTACAGGCTCGTCTTTTTCGCTGTAGGCCGTCGCGCGGGAGCCATCGAACACACGATAGCTGGACGGCTGAACCAGCGTGATGTTGTGGTGCTGACACAGTTCGGCAAGACGCTCGACAGAGCGCTCCTGATGGGTCAGGCGCGCTTCACTCACGGTCTCCGCCTGAAACCAGTCGAAGTAGTAAGCAAGGTTGATCAGGGCATCGGGACGGGTGTCATCAAGCAGTTGCGTGAGGCTCGCCACGTCCCAGCCGTCTTGCGGTGGACGTGGTGCGAGGAAACCAATGTCTTCCTCGGCACCCAGACGAATCAGCGCCTGCCCGAGGGCATTCCCGCCGCCCAACAGCATAAGGCGCATTCGCATAGAGTCAGCAGGCTCGGTATCAGGTAATCAAACGAACAATTGAAAAACGCCTGCAAACATAACACGTTGCCTGCCAACCCCCAACAGTTGCGCAGCCTGGCGGGTTAATGACGCCGGGACAAAGCGTTTCAGCGTCCCCGCGTGTCGGTTGAGTTACTGAGCTGCCGGGCCGGGCGTGCTGTTGCCTTTGGACAGACTGAGCGGCGCGGGCGCAGGCGCAGAAGGTGTCGCCATGGCAGGGTCCGAGGGCGCGGGTGGCCCTTCGGCTTCGACGCCAGCCTGCGGGTTATTGAAGCCCGGCCCCATGACCATCTGTGGATAAGTCTGCGCAAAACGCACGTTCGGGTTCTTGTCCACAAGACGCTTGAGACGCTCGTTGAACGCGCGCCCCACCGCGTACTGACCGCCCGAAGAGGTACGAAATTGCGCGGTCAGCACCACGCCGTTGAGGTCCATGCGGTCGACGCCGAAGACCTCCAGCGGCCCCTGCAGGTTGTGCTTGAGCAGGATGTCTTCGCTGATCGACTGGCCGGTCTCGCGGATCAGCGCCAGCGCGTCATCGATGTCCGAGTCATAGGTGAACTGCACCGAGAAGAACGCGTACGCGAATTGCCGCGACTGGTTGGTGACGGCCTTGATCTGCCCGAACGGCACCGAGTGGACGAACCCCTTGCCGTCACGCAGGCGCACGGTACGAATGGTCAGGCTTTCCACCGACCCGGAATGCCCGGTACTGAGCACCACCCAGTCGCCCACCGAAAAGGTGTCCTCGATGATGATGAACAGGCCGGTGATCACGTCCTGCACCAGTTGCTGCGAACCGAAACCGATGGCCAGACCGACCACCCCGGCACCCGCCAGCAGCGGTGCCACGTTGATGCCCAGGTTGGCCATGGTGGTGATCGCGCAAATCACCACCAGAATGATTTTCACCGCGTTGCGCAGCAGCGGCAGAATGGTTTTGATCCGAGTACTCGGCTGGCGTCCGCTGCGATGATTGACCGGCGGTTTCAGGGCTTCCTGAATGGCGGTGTCGAGCACTACCCACAACAGCCAGGTGACGACGAAGATCAGACCGATGCTGCTCAGCGAATCACTGATCACCCGGCCCAAGGTATTGCGTTGGGCAAACTCGAACATCGAGAAGCCCCAGATCCGCCCCAGTATCTCGATGAACCCGATAGCCAGTGCGATACGCAACACCGCGTACACCAGGCTCAACAGACGCGCCTTGTACACATGCCCGCCGCGGCCCAGGGTCTCGGTCGGTTTGAACAGGTGCTGGAACACGGTGCTGAGGAACACCGTGGCAATCAGCAGAATGGTGGTGAACAACGCACACCGCAGCGCTTGCTGACTGTCCTCACCGGCTCCGATGAGGTTGATCGCCGAGACCAGAATCATCAACAGGATCGGCAGGTGCCACAGTTTGGAGAATATTTTCAACGACTGTTGCAGCGCGGGCCGCTGCAGACGACTGCTCAATGAGCGGTTACGGATCAGGTGGGCCACCGGGCGACGCACCTTGATGATCAGCATGCAGAACACCACCGAGGCAAACAGCCCGGTAAACACCGCAACACTGGTGGTGACGTTACTGCCCAGCTGGCGGGCGATCTGCGGACTGGTCAGCGCGTCACTCAGCGCCGCCAGGAAGCCGACCACGAATAGAGGCCTCGGCGCGTAGCGGCGGATCATGCGCACGCCGGCACGCTTGTGGCCGAAGTTGAACATCACGATCACGCAGAGCAGCACCGAAGTCGAGACGATGCCGCTGCTGGTTGCATACGCGAAACACAGCGCCAGCGCACGGCCTACCGAAGACGGCATGAAGTGGCTGACGTAAAGGGTCAACGGCAGGCAGACGATGGCTGGCAGGGTAAATGGCAACACGTACTTGAGCAGCGCCTGACTGCGCGCGCGCACCCGCATGAACGGTGTGCGGCACAAGCGTACGGCCAGAAAACGACCCAGCGTGGTCAGAACCGCAAACGATGCGATCCAGACAAAAGACAGGGCGAGGAAGTCCCCGGCGACACTCCATGGGGAGCGTGTGGTGCGTTTGTTGACCAGCTTTTCCAGCTCGTCGGCGGCGCGATCGGCGCGCAGTTGCCAGGCGTCGAACAGGTTGTCATCCAGATTGAGCTTTTCCTGGACGTCATCGATGCTGGTACTGATGGCACCGAGCAACCCGCCCTGCACCAACAACTCTGGGGCCTCGGCCGCAGGCTCTGCGCCATCGGCGGGTTTCGCATCGGCCTTGTCCTTGTCCGCCGCCTTGTCATCCGCTTTCGCGGCGGGTTTGTCAGCGGCCTTGGGGTCGGCTTTGGGGTCAGCCTTTTCAGCGGCCTTGTCGTCTGCCGGCACCGCGGCGCCCATCGGTAATGCAGGTACATCGGCCGCCTGGAGATTGAAACTGCCTGCGAATAACAGCAGACCCGAAAGGATCAAGATTTTCAGCTGAGACGCCACGCAGTTCTCTCCTTCAATGGGCAAGTCAAACCATGGACAGGGCAAGGCAAGCCTCGACCCCAATGAACTGATTCCCGTATGCGCGGCAAGTTCGGTTTCGGCAGGGAAATACGATGAGGCAATGTTTCAGAAACCCGCGGTTGGGCAGTACGCTCAGTCTTATCGACTGAACTATGCAAAACCCCCAGTGCCGGAATTATCGGGAGCTGCTGAAGGCGTTCACCCGCCTGCGCAGCACGGCGTTCTCCCGATCAACCTGACATCGAGAACCTGACATCAAGAGGAATCTGCATGAGCACGTTCAACACCAAAGATGGCACCGAGATCTATTACAAGGATTGGGGCACGGGCAAACCGGTCCTGTTCAGCCACGGCTGGCCGCTGGATGCGGACATGTGGGAATACCAGATGGAATACCTGAGCAGCCGGGGCTATCGCACCATCGCCTTCGACCGCCGCGGTTTCGGTCGTTCCGGCCAGCCGTGGACCGGCTATGACTATGACACCTTCGCTGACGACATCGCCGAGCTGATCGAACACCTCGATCTGCGCGACGTGACACTGGTGGGCTTCTCCATGGGCGGCGGTGATGTCACGCGCTATATCGCCAAATATGGCAGCGAGCGGGTGGCCAAACTGGCCTTGCTGGGCTCGGTCACACCGTTCTTCCTCAAGACCGCTGACAACCCGGAAGGCGTCGAACAGTCCGTATTCGATGGCATCACGGCAGGCCTGCTCAAGGACCGTGCTCAGTTCATCAGCGACTTCGCCAGCACGTTCTACGGCATCAACCACGGCCAGAAAGTCTCCGAAGGCGTACAGACGCAGACGCTGAACATCGCCCTGCTCGCCTCGCTCAAGGGCACACTGGATTGCGTGACGGCGTTCTCCGCAACCGACTTCCGCCCGGACATGGCAAAAATCGATGTGCCGACCCTGGTGATTCATGGTGACGACGATCAGGTAGTGCCGTTTGAAGCCTCGGGCAAACGGGCTGCCGCGATGATCAAGGGGGCCGAACTTAAGGTGTATCCAGGCGCGCCGCACGGGTTTGCAGTGACCCATGCAGAGACGCTCAACAAAGACCTGCTGGCGTTTGTGCAGGGCTGATGGTTCGTGTGACAGGGAGCCGATTGCCGGCCCCCTGCTGGTAGCGGGTCAGTCGGCCGGAACGGTCAACTGATTCTGCTCGCCCAGCCCCGCGATCCCCAGACGTATGCGTTGCCCTGCACGCAAGAAGACAGGTTGCGGCTTCACGCCCTGCCCCACACCCGGTGGCGTCCCCGTCGAGATGACATCGCCTGGTTGCAGGCTCATGCAACGGCTCAGGTAGGCGATCAGTTGCGGCACGCTGAAGATCATCGTGCGCGTATTGCCATTCTGATAGCGGTGGCCGTCCACTTCCAGCCACAGGTCGAGCGAGTGAGGATCGGCAACTTCGTCGCGGGTCACCAGCCATGGACCTAACGGGCCGAAGGTATCGAAGCCTTTACCCTTGTCCCAGGTCCCGCCGCGCTCGAGCTGCCATTCGCGCTCGGACACATCGTTGATCACGCAATACCCGGCCACGTGCTCCATGGCATCGGCTTCGTCGATGTAACGTCCGCCCTTGCCGATGATCACGCCCAGCTCGACCTCCCAGTCAGTCTTGAGCGAACCACGGGGGATCTGGACATCATCGTTGGGGCCGCAAATAGCACTGGTCCACTTGTTGAAGATGATCGGTTCCTTCGGCACTTCCATCTGCGACTCGGCCGCGTGGTCAGCGTAGTTCAAGCCTATGCAGATGAACTTGCCGACCTGCCCGACACACGCTCCGATGCGTGGTTGGCCCGGAACCAGCGGCAGGCTGGCAGGATCAATTGCCGCCAGGCTCGCCAGACTGGCCGGGCTCAGTGCCTCGCCCGCGATATCCCTGATGTGCGCAGACAGGTCGCGGATCTGGTTGTTGGCATCCAGCAGCCCGGGTTTCTCCAAGCCTTTTTCACCGTAACGTAGCAATTTCATCGAGTTCTCCCGTTTCTGTCCAAGGTTTGAACCGCGGATCAAGAGGGTGACGCCCCGTTGCCCAGCCTGCGCGGCAATACGTTTTCGTGTAGGTACGAACATGGCACGTCTGGACAGATAGCATTGCAGCCGATGCCTCGCCTAATGAAATTTACGAACAGTTGCGCGGCAAGCCGGGTTCACGTTTAACAACAGAAAACCACGATCACACGGCGGCGGTCATAATTAATACACACAACGAGTATTAATATCAGCTCCAGTTGAAACGAGCCTTTCGCCAACACGACGGGCTCGTATTCTTTCACGGGTGAGCTGAACTCATGTCAACGCTGATACTGTCCCGCCGCTTACCGCCGCGCCAGCTACGCCACTGGCCCCATCAGCCTGTGGGTAACTGCAACGTTGCCCCGTCGTCGCTTGCGGTCCAGCAGCACAGCGACAACGCACCACGCATATGGCCGCACGCCGCATTGGCGATTGCACTGGCGATCGGGTTGCATGCCGCGCTGGCCGCGTGGCTGATGGCCGATCACCCGCAAGCGCCCGAGCCGACCCCGCCGATGCCGATCACCGTGCAGTGGGTGCCGCCGCCCGTTGCGCCGCCGGTAGCCCAACCGACACCGCCAGAGCCAACGCCTCAGCCAGCACCGGAGCCGCCTGCGCCAGCCCCCAAACCTGCGCCACCTGAGCCCAAACCTGCCGAGCTACCCAAGCCCAAGGCGCAGCCCAGAACCGCACCGAGCAAACCTGTCGCCAGACCTGTTGCGCCGGCGCCTTCCGTCGCGGCGCCCACACCGGCGCCTGCTGCAGCGCCAGCGCCAAGACCTGCACCAGCGGCACCACAGACCACCACCGCGCCGATAGGCCGGGCCGGTTACCTGAACAATCCGCCGCCGGTCTACCCGCCGGCCGCCGCGCGCCGCCATCAGGAAGGCACGACGATGCTGCGCGTGCATGTGCTGCCCAACGGACGTACCGACCAGGTGCAAGTGCTGCAAAGCAGCGGCGTCCCGGCGCTGGACGAAGCCGCACAGGCAGCTGTCCGGCAATGGACCTTTATTCCCGCCAAACGCGGCGACACCCCGGTAGAAGGCTGGGTCAACGTCCCCATGGCTTTCAAACTCGCACCCTGAGGCTCACGTCATGAACACTGCTTATTCCGTACTCATTACCCAATCCTCAATGGCCCTGCTGGTGATTTTCTCGCTGGTGACCTGGGCGCTGTTGCTCGGCAAGACCTTTCAGCACTGGCGACTGACCCGGCAGAACCGACGCTACGCCACGCAATTCTGGGCCGCCCGCGACCTGAAAAATGCGCTGCACCTGCCGAACAGTGAAGGCAGCCTGGCACGCCTGACCGATGCCGGCGCGCAGGCCCTCGCCGCGCCCCACGACTCGCCGGACCTGGGCCACAGCTGGAACCGCCAGGACTTGCTCGAGCGCAGCCTGCGTCAACAGATCCACAAGGAACGTCGTCGCCTGGAGAGCGGCATGATCCTGCTGGCATCGATCGGCAGCACCGCGCCCTTCATCGGCCTGTTCGGTACGGTGTTCGGGATCATTCATGCACTCACTGCGATCAGCGAGGCCAGGTCGGCGAGCATTGCGGTGGTCGCCGGGCCGATTGGCGAAGCGCTGGTAGCGACCGGCGTAGGCATCGCCGTCGCGGTGCCTGCGGTGCTGGCTTACAACTTTTTCGGGCGGCGTCTGAAGCTGGTGATCGCGGACCTTGAGGAGTTCGCCGTGGATTTCCTCAACCTCTCGCAACGCAACGCCTTCCGGCTGCAACCCGACCACCGCGACAAGACGGCCCCGAGCCTGAAAGGAGTGAGCTGACATGTCCTTCTCCACGTCCAACGATGACGATGCAATCAGCGACATCAACATCACGCCGTTGGTGGATGTGATGCTGGTATTGCTGGTGACCTTCATCGTCACCGCGCCGCTGCTCAATAACGCCATACCGCTGGACCTGCCGCAGACCGTCGCCACCACCTCACTGGATCAGGCCGACCCGGTGGTGGTGAGTGTCGACGCCAGCGGCGGCGTGTTCATCGACAGCGAAGCTGTAGAGCTGGAGCGACTCCCGGAGGCGCTGCAAACCCTGCACAGCAAAGACCCGGACGTCGCCGTCAGCCTGCGCGCCGATCAGGCGACGGGTTACGGCCGCGTGGCGCAGGTACTGGCCGATGTGCAGAAAGCCGGCATCAGTCGCCTGTCGGTGATTACCGAAAGCCCCTGAAACAAGAACCTGTCGTTAACCACATGACCTGCCGCAAGCGCGGCGCCCTGACGCCCCCAGGAAAACCTTTCCATGAACAATCGATCGATACCGCGTGCCCCTCGATTCCCGGTAACGCGCCTCGCGCTGCTGGTTTCATTGAACTCACTGTGCCTGATCAGCCCGTTCATTCAGGCCGATGACGAGGTGCCCACCTCGGCAACGGCGCCCGCCAGCGACAACAGCGCCGCCATGACGCTGGGCACGGTGTCGGTGATTGGTCAGGGCGAGACGCGCCAGGTGCAGCGCGTGACGCAAAAGGATGTGAAGGCTTACTCGGCAGGCACCAGCCCGATGAAGGTTCTGCAACGCCTGCCGGGGGTCAACTTCCAGTCCGGTGATCCGCTGGGCCGTGAGGAAGGCAGCCAGCGCATCAGCCTGCGCGGCTTTGATATGCACCACCTGGGCTACACGCTGGACGGCGTCACCCTCGGCAACATGAGCTTCGGCAACTTCAACGGGCTGAGCATCACCCGCGCGATCATCGCGGAAAACATCGCCTCCAGCGAAGTGGCACCCGGCATCGGCTCACTGGGCACGGCATCGAACAGTGATCTGGGCGGCACCATCCAGTTCACCAGTTCCAACCCTGATAAAGAGTTCGGCGCGCGTCTGTCGCAAACCCTGGGCAGCTACGACACCTCACGCACTTTCATGCGGGTCGACACCGGCGAATACAACGGACTTTCAGCCTACGTGTCGGGCGAGAAGTACGACGCCGACGCCTGGAAAGGCCACAACAACCCGCAAAAGTCTGACGCGGTGAACGCCAAGGTCAACTACAACTTCGGCGACAATCGGGTGAGCTTCTTCCACAGCACCTCGTCCCATGACGAAGCCAACCTGCCGAACCTGTCGAAGAGCATCATCCAGCGTCTGGGCTACAACTGGAGCTACTACACGCCGGACTGGACCCGCGCAGTCAATGCAGCCAACGGCATTTATAGCGGCGGGGTCACCAGCGCGAACGATGCGACCTACAACGCCAGCAGCCTGCGCGACGACGAACTGGACATCCTCAACGGCAACTTCTCGCTGACCGATGATCTGGTTCTGGACGCGACCGTCTATCACCACCATGACTCGGGCCGGGGCAATTCGTATTACCCGTTCGTCTACACCAGCGGCTCGACGACAGTGCCGAGCAATTCGATTCGCAGCACAAAATACGGCATCGATCGAACCGGCTTCCAGAGCTCGCTGACCTACTACCTCGGCCAGCATGAAATTCAGGGCGGGTTCTGGATTCAGTCCAACAAGAACGACATCTCGCGTTACCTGTTCGATACCACCAATGCGACGCCGCAGAACCACATCGTCAAAACCGATGGCCTGCCCCTGGCGGCCACCGTGCTGGATCAGAGTTACAACGACCTGACCCGGCAGTTCTACCTGCGCGACACCTACACCCTGCTCGATGACCGCCTCAAACTTGAGTTCGGCGCGAAAAATACCGTGACGACCTCGACAGCCGAGGGCAAAGGTGGCGGTTATGCCAGTGGTTCGCTGCAAGCGCGGGACAGGTTTCTGCCGCAAGTAGGCGCAACCTACAAACTCGACGAAGACGACGAAGTCTTCACCTCTTACTCGGAAAACATGGCCGCATTCCCGAGTGGCGGTTACAGCGCGTTCTTCACGACGCAGAGCGCCGTCGATGCGCAGAACGGCTTCAAGGACCTGAAGCCGGAAACCTCGAAAACCGTCGAATTGGGCGTGCGCCGCAGCACCAAACTGTATTCGGCCTCGGCGGCGATCTACAACACCAAATTCGATAACCGCCTGGTCGCCATCACCAACTGCACCGGCATCGTCATCTGCCAGAACGGCGTCGCCAACGTCGGCTCGGTCACCAGCCGAGGCCTGGAGCTGTCGTTCGGCCTGACGCCCAATGAGAACTGGCGCTGGTCCAACTCCATGTCCTATAACCACAGCACTTACGACGATGACTACGCCAGCGGCGGCAACACCGTTCATGTAAAAGGCAAGACCGTCGTCGATACACCGAAACTGATGTATTCGAGCAACCTGGACTGGAATTGGGAACACTGGAACGCCGGCTTGCAAGGCAGCTACATCAGCAAGCGCTATTACACCTACACCAATGACTCCAGTGTCAGCGGCTACTGGCTGGCAAACGCCAACCTCGGCTATGACTTCGGCAAACTCGGCGCCCTCAAGGACACCACACTGTCGCTGAACATGGTCAACCTGTTCGACAAACGCTACATCTCCACCCTCAACACCGACGCCAGCGCAGCCACCGACCCAGCGGGCAACTTGCAGATTCTTCAAGTGGGCACACCGCGCAGCGCGTTTGTAACACTCGGCGTGAAACTCTGATCGTTGCTGAATGAGGACGGGCGAAGGATCGCCCCACCCGCCACTTGCATTGAATGACGCTGCGCGGTTTGCTGCTGGAGACAAGATCCTGCGGGAGTGCGCTTGCTCGCGAAGACAGGCTTCTGTGGGAGCGAGCTTGCTCGCGAAGGCAATCTGCCAGTCGCTGCATAATATATGTCGGTTGCCAGCCCCACGGCGACGAACAGCGCACGGTGCTGCATACTCCCCCGCATCTATAGCGCCTGACCTCTATCTGGACACACCATGACACCCAACGCAGAACTCTATAACCCCTCCACCGAATATGCCGACAAACTGATCTCGCGCATCGGCCAAACCCCTTCGTGGATTGCCAAGCGCATCGGTGTGACCGACAAACGCATTCGCTACATCCTTGATGGCGAGCGGACCGTCAAGGGCGAGACCACGCCGATTCAGATGACCTATACCGAGCAGTTTGCGCTGGAGTGCCTTGTGGCAGAGGCTATAGCGCTGAGGATGTAGACTCAGCTCTCAAGCCGATAAGCCAGAAGGAACATCGGCGTCAACTCATAGACTAAATTGGATAACTTCTGCGGGTGTACCCAACAGGAATGATTCCATGCATATTCTTCATATCGCCAGCTCCCCCCGCGCCGAGCGCTCCGTTTCCCTGAAACTGGCCTCGCGCTACCTTGAGACTTTTACCTCACTTCATCCGGAATCCACTGTGGACGTTCTGGACGTGTGGACGATAGATCTTTTGCCCTTCGACGGTCCTGCCTTGAACGCCAAGTACGCAGACCTTCAGGGTGTGCAAATGAGCGCGGAGCAGCAGGCAGTGTGGAAGCAGATCCACGCATTGGGCGAGCGTTTCCACCGAGCCGACGTCATCCTCTTCAGTGTGCCAATGTGGAATTTCGGTATTCCCTACCGCCTTAAGCACTTGATTGACGCCGTATCGCAGCGCGGTGTGCTGTTCGAGTTCGATGCCCAAGGCATGCGTGGTCTGCTCAAAGGCAAGAAAGTGGTGGTGTTCGCCTCACGTGGGGTAGCGCTTGGGGAAGACTTCCCCACCGAAGCCTACGACCATCAGGTCGCGTACCTCAGAACCTGGGCACGGATGGTGGGCATCCCGGCCATCGATGCAGTGCTATCGGAAGCAACGCTCGCGGATCCCGCAACGGCAGAGGCCAATTTTAACGCAGCGCTGGCTGAAGCGTCGAAGCTCGCCACGGACCACTCTGACCCACAAGGTGCCAGGGTCACTTAGACCCCGTCGCTTGAGGCGCATGCAGATCGGCGTAAATACTCTCCGCCAGAGCAATGTCTTCATCCGTCAGGTGCTGGAACAACCCGGTCCGCTTGCGCTTGGAGACATGTCCGCTGTTCTCGTAGATCACCGCGATTAGAAGCTCAAGGTCTCGGTTGGACAGATCAAGTTCGCGATTCATTTGCTCTTTGAATCTGTCACGGCGAACGAGATGGTTAACTTCGTCGCGCATGAGCCCGTCCAGAACCCGCGCAGCGCTCTTGTTGACCTCGCCCTGCAAATCAGTGAAATCCAGATGAGCGAACAGATGATCGTGCGCCTCATCCAGCTCAGGGTCGCTGGCCAGGTCCGTCCTGTGGTACTGCGTAGCACCGAGTATCCGCCGTGACAGGGCATCAAGCGCGCCGATATAAGTCTCGATATTGACCAGAAGGCCAGCAGATATTGGCATGATAATGCCTTGCAGCTTGACACCTTCATTAGCCAGGATGTCCTGCATGATGAAGCGGGACAAACGGCCGTTGCCGTCCATGAAAGGGTGGATATAGATAAAGCTGTGCGCAATCGCATTCAATTTAACCAGCGCTGGCGCGTTACTGCGCATAACGCGCTCACGCATCAGGAACCACTCCTCCATCATCTCTGGAACGTTCTCCGGCGCTGGCGGGATGAGGTGGATCAGATCCCCACGGCCAAGCCAGTTCTGCATATACCTGTAAGCACCAATGGAAGGGTCAGGACGCCCCGTAGCGAGAGCTATCCGATGGACGTCGAACAGGAACTCCTCATCAAGCGAGCGCTGGCCTGCCTGTTCCAGCACTCGCACAAAGCGCAGGATTCGATCAGGCGCCGGGCGTTCGTGCTCAATCTCGTATGAACTGCGGGTCTCGGTCGTCAGCAGGTACTGCGCTGCTCTAGCAATCTCGCTGACTGAGAAGTCGACCATCTGGCCATGCATACGCTCGACTATTTGTGCATTCAGAAGATTGTCGTCTGCCAGACTCTGGCGTGTAACAAGAGCCGAAAGCTTCGGTGTCCCCAACAGATTCATCCGCACACGGTGTCTGCGCGACATTACCTCTGGGCCGGTGAAATATTTATCCGGTGGAAGCAGGTGCTCATAGGGGATGTTCTGAGCCGCGTCGGGCAGAGGCAACAGGTGGCCTGCAATGTGTTCACAGATGTACCAGAGTCGGCGCAGATAGCCGCTGGCTGGTTTCTCGGCGATTGCAGCAGTCAGGTCATTACGAACACCCGGATTCTGAAAGGCGCGCTCCAGAACGCCTATATTTACCCCTTCGTATGAGAGCGCAAAAAGCATCTGGTCAACGGGGCGATGCTCTCTGGCATAGCCCTTGGTGAAGACCTCTATCTTCACGCCACCAGCGGGCAGTGAGCGCGCAGGCCGCGAGCCAATGACACACTCATGATCAAGCGCCACGCAGCGAAGATCCAGTGCATTGATCAGCCAGCTATACCCGGCTCGCTCAATGGGTTGCTGCATGGAGAATTTCCTATACGAGTCACGAGAAAATTATAATTTACACGCTTTTCGAGGAAAAAATTATAGCTCGCTGTGCATACCATGAACGAGTGGGTGATTTTTTGTGAAGACTGCTTCGTTTCGACTCAGGTAGCAGTGGGTCGGAAATGTTTCGTCTGATGCGTATCGCTGATCAAATGCAGCTACCTGCCAATACGTGCTTTCGACCAAAAGCAGCCGCTGCGTACAGCGGCCTGCCATGACCGCTGTCGCAGGCGCGATCAATACTACGTTACGCTACACCACTTTCAGAAAAGCCTATATCCAGACTACGTGACGATTTAATCATGGCGGCACACTCATCACTGATGACAGGCTTACTGAAAAGATAACCCTGCATTTGATCGCAGCCATACGTCACGAGCAGTTCTAACTGGTCGATTGTTTCGACGCCTTCTGCAATAACTTTAAGACCCAATTCGTGCGCCAATACGATTACCGCCCTGGTGATCGCGGCGTCCTCATGATTGCTGGTGATATCTTTGATGAACGCCCTGTCGATTTTGAGGGCATCAAGAGGAAATCGCTTCAGGTAGGCCAAACTGGAATAGCCCGTTCCGAAATCGTCGACCGAAAGGCTTATGCCATACGATTTTATATCTCGAAGTATCTCAACCGCCGACTCGGGATCGATCATCAGCATCGACTCGGTCAGTTCGAACTCTAAAAGAGCGGGGTTGATACCGTATGCTTCAACGACATGCTTGACGGTTTCAGCCAGGCCTTTTACCTGAAGCTGTCTGACGGACAGATTGATGGCGATCGGCACCATCCTGACATTACTCTCTTCCCAGCTTTTCAGGGTTTCACAGACTTTCTGGATCACCCACACGCCGACAGGAATGATCAGGCCAGTGTCCTCAAGAATAGGAATAAAATCGGCCGGAGAAATCATTCCTTGCTCCGGGTGATTCCAGCGCAATAAGGCCTCCAGACCACTTATCCTGCCATCGGTGAGGCTGACCTTTGGCTGAAAATGCAGAATAAACTCATCGCGCTCAAGCGCACCCCGCAACAGCGTTTCAGTTTGCAAGCGCCTGGTTAAACTTTCGTTCATCCGGGCATTGTAGAACTTGTAATTATTACGACCACTTTTCTTCGCGTGGTACATGGCGGTATCTGCATTCTTCAAGATAACGCCCGTGTCACGCCCGTCAAACGGATAATTAGCGATGCCCACACTCGCTGAAACAAATATATCCTGGCCGCTCAGGTTGAACGGTTTACCCAACGCATCAACAACCTGGGTCGCCAGCGATTTGATGAGGCTCTCGGAATAGACGTTGTGTGTGACGACGATCGAAAACTCATCGCCTCCCAACCGCGCAACCACACTGTTCTCATCAATGCAGTCTTTCAAGCGTCGACCTGCCTGGATAAGCAATTGATCGCCTACCGAATGCCCCATGGTGTCATTCACGGCTTTGAATCTATCCAAATCTATGAATATGACGCTTACTGCATCTGGCGCTGACGTGGTCCGACTGATTATCTCGCGCAGATAATTGCTGAGAAACCAGCGATTAGGCAGACGGGTGAGCGAGTCATTTTCGGCCAGGTAGGTTAGCTTGTTCTTTGCGTCATACCTTTCGAGCGCGGCTGCCAAGAGGTTGGCAAGTGTCTGAAGGTAGCTGACATCTTCACGCGTAAAGCGGTAATTCCTGCTGGCATACACCCCAAGAACGCCCGTGAAAACCTCCCTGCAAGAGATATCAACCTCAAGGCCACTCCTGATACTGCACGCCTCCACTGCTTCATCAGGAAGCAGCGTGTACCTGTTATCAGGCGCATCAGCATTAATGACAAACCCGGCAGAAGCAGCAGTGCCGTTCAAAAAATCATTGTGATAACCACTGCGGATTTCAACGTCGGTGAAACCAACCTCTGCGGTGAGGATGAGCTCATGACTCACTCGATCAACGACCCGTAAAGCGGCCTTGCGCAATTTCAGTCCTTGCGCCGCAGTCAGCGCTGCCAGCTCACCCAGAGCACTGACGTTTTCCTCGGTCAATGCCTGCTGACCAAACAAGGCGATCAGGTTTTGCCTTCTGGAGTTATCCAGAATCGCCACCTCAAACTCTTTTCGATCGGTGATATCGATATCGATGCAGATATATTTTTCAACGCCGCCCAGGTCATCGAGAATAGGTATGACGGTGCGTCGATGCCATGCAACCTTGCCGGTACGACCTGAGAGCCTGACCTCACCGTTCCACACCTCATTTTCAGGTGCCCATTGCCAAGGTTCATTGGCTGAAGACATGCCGGTCCAGACTTCATCGATCGTCAACTCTAAAAGCTCGGCTCGCGAGTGCTGTGAGCTTGTTACGAATCGTTCGTTAACGTAGGTGATACGTCCGGAGGCCGACACTTCGCAAACGATCGACACCTCATCCAGGGCATTTTTATGCTGCACCAAGGTGTTCATCAACGATTCGATACGCAGGCCAAAGTGATTGCGCATACTCGCGGCGGTACGGTTTACCGCTTTTATAGCCTCCTGTATTTCCATGGGAGCATCAGCGACCAACATCGCTTCTGCTGCCACTGCGCCTGAAGCGATTTCTGCCTCATAAGAGTGAAGCTTGCCCAGGTGGGCAAGCGAACGCTTGATCATGAACCCCATCAACATTAAACTTATCAGCAGGAAAAATACTGCAAAGAGTGTCGCCTGGATCACCAGACTGTAGAGCTCAGCAGCAATTCTCTCGGCATTAAAAGACAGACGCATCACGCCATAATCTTTCCCGCCAATAGTGATCGGACGATTGACATCGAATAATCGTGCAGCGACTTCAGACTCTATCCATGCAGGCGCTCTTCCAAGCGGCGCACTGGCGGCCTCAAGGCGAATGACGCCACCCGACAGATCAATAAACATGGCCGACTTGAACGGCGAGCGAGCCAGGGTTTTTTCGAGGGTTCTTTTGATGGTGTCGTAATCGCCGATGACGACACTCTCCTCTACCGCTTGCGCGGCAACCTCGATCAGCATGTTAGCGGTGTCTTGAATCTCTTCAATATGCTGAAGCAGCTGATTTTTATAAAACAGGCCCAGGCCCGTCGTCAAAAAAGTCAGAATCAGAACAGATAACATCGCCAGTATTCGCGACGTCAGTGATTTGGGCAGCAGGCTTTTAAAGAAATTCATTAACAGCCTCTCCAGCTAAAGTTGAAATTATTTACTTGAGGTTTGCTGGCAAACTATTATAAAAATCACGATAGGACGCATAATCCGCTTCCGTCGCAGGAATGAAGGTAATCGGTGCCGGCGCATGGACCAGCTCGGTCGCCTCACGAAGAACCCTGCTACCGTCGGGATCGTTTTGCATGTTAAAAAATGCGTTGGCGACCGCATCACGTTCTTTTTTGGAAACCCGAGGGGATGCCATGAGGGCCAAATCGTTGAACGAGGCCGAACTCCACAGGACGCGGAACGACTTCCCTTCTCTCTCCGTGTAGCCGCTTACCAGCTGTGAATTGGCTCCCATCGCTTGAGCCTTACCACTGAGGAGTTGGCTGAAAGCACCGTCCATGTTTCCTGCGAACACAGTAGACGTATTGATCTTCTTCTTGACCAATTCCGAACTTGTGACTTTATAAGCAATGAACGCTTCCGGTCCCGGATACACGACTTCCTTGCCCTCCAGCTCCGAAAGGCTTTGAATTGGCGAGTCGGCAGGCACCACGATTTGCCCCTCAAGCGCAGGCGCGTCACGGCGACCAAACACCTTCCAGCCCATCTTGTCGCGTTCCGGACTAAAAAGATGATTGGTAAAAGCGAAATCAACTTCTTGTGCGAGCACATAACTCGTTGTATCAGAGGACGTTCGCCCTAATTTCAGCGTGAGATTCACGCCGCTTTTTTCAGACACATACTTTATGATTGGATTCCAAAAACTGGCTGAAAGATTAAGATTGTACTGATTGACAGGCGAAAAGTTGTACACTTTAAGCTCTTCAGAAACCGCCACATTCGACAAGGCAAACGACAGGGCGATCATGATAGCTTTGCAGCTTAGGCGTAACTTCACTTGTCAACTCCGACTGTACAATAACGGCTTACCCAACGATGATTAGAGCCAACTTAATCTCAGCAATATCGTATAATCGGCCGCACCCCTTGAATCTTAAGCACCGATTGCATGAATAAATGTTAATGGCCAGCCCACACACCTGCCTGCCCCCGCCACAGGCAGCTCTCTGTCAAAAACAGTCGCTCAGCACAGCACAAACGGCTGACGTTACCCCGGCGAAGAAGAGTAATTGAGATATCTTGTCGGGCTGTCGATCCGCTCAACATTCCAGGGAAGCCAATGCTCATTTCACTCTTGTCAAATGGTCAGCCACAAACGCCAGACCGATTGGAGCTGATGGCCCCTTGGTGGAGCTTTACGAAAACGGTCCTGGCTGCGACAGCTCTCTCGTTGGTACAGGATGGACTGATCGGGTTGGACGACCCCATTTCCGATCAGCCTTTCACGTTACGCCAGTTGCTGCGGCATGAAGCAGGGCTGGCTGACTACGGAGAGCTTGCGGAGTATCGCACCGCCGTTGCTAACGGTGAGCCCGCCTGGCCGGCAGATGAAATGATGCGACGTCTTGACGGTACCCGACTTCGATACAGCCCCGGAACCGGATGGCGTTACTCGAACGTCGGCTACTTATTCATCGGCAGGCTCATTGAACGGCTGACCAATCTGACGCTTGATGATGCAGTGATTCAACGTGCGCTAGCCCCTTTGGGCATCTCGAACGTTCGCTTTGCTAGAACGCGAGCCGACATGCAAACGACCCATCTGGGAAGTACCTCGAATTATGACCCCGCCTGGGTTTACCACGGCTTGTTGATCGGTCCGATTTCACAAGCAGCGCTGTTTCTGGATCGACTTCTCAGTGCAGAGCTCCTCTGCGCGGGCTTGCTCAAGGAAATGCAGACCGCACGAACACTAGGCGGCCCGATTCCAGGGCGCCCATGGATCACGCCGGGCTATAGCCTCGGCTTGATGCAAGGTTCGATTGACGGTGGGCATTCTCTATCCGGGCACACAGGCTGTGGGCCGGGCAGCGTCATTGCTGTCTACCGCATCGGCGACGGTGAAGCATCGGCTTGCTGCGCTGCTTTTGAGGCGGACTCCTCTGAAGGTGCCGTTGAAGCCATCGTCGTTGAGCAACTGATGCAAGCTCTACGACAGAATGGCTGAAGGCGTCAAAATGCTTTGGGCGTAGATGTCATCATGCGTTGAATGCCTGCTTCGACTCGATACTGACGACCGATCAAACAAAAAACCGCTCTTTCAACGGCACCAACGCCGCCCCCAGAGCCGCCGCATCGCCATTCGTCTCGCTCAGCAATAACTGCGGCCGAGGCGGCGGGGAGTTGTAGCGATGGGTGCCCCAGAAGGTCGTCGCGTCGATCAGGCGTTTTCCCAATTCGGGCGGTAATTGCCCGCCAAACACCACGGCCTGCGGATCGAACAACCCGGCCAGTGCGTTGACCAGGCGATCCAGTGTGGGCTTGACGCGTGTCAGCCAGGTATCCACACCGGGCCAGTCGGGGTCGAAGCGCAGGCGCAGGTCTTCGATTGAGTCGACCTGCACGCCGTTCTGATGCAGGTCTTCGAGCAAGTAACGCAAAGCCGGACGGTTTATCGATTCTTCGTCGTTGTAGAGGGTGATCTCGCCTGCGTTGCCGTGGCTGCCGAAATACGGTTTGCCGTTGATGACGACGCCCGCGCCGAAACCGAAGTTGAACGACAGGTAGATGAAGTTGCTGGCCCAGGCACCCACGCCCACCAGGCTTTCGCCGATGGCTGCGGTGGTGGCATTGTTTTCCAGCCAGACCGGCATGCCGAAGCGTTCCTCCAGCACCGGTTGCAGGTCCATCAATGACCAGTCGCGCAGCGGTTCAGGCGCATTGATCTGGCGGTTCTCGAGAAAAAAACCGGCAATCGCGAAGCCCATGCCGACAACACGTTGCGCTTCGATGCCGTTGCGCTGAAGCATGCCTTCGATGGTCTTTTCCAGCGAATCCAGGGTGCTGTTGCGGCTTAACGGCGGCGTGCGCAGGGTGACTTGTTCCAGCACATTGCAGCCCAGATCGGCGACGCAGACTACTGCCGAGTCGGTGTTGATCGATACACCAATGGCATACACCGCTTCGTTGACCAGTTCGATGCGCGGGCTGGGTTGGCCGCGACCGTTTTTGACGCGCTCGCCACTGCGCAGCAGGCCACGACTGATCAGTTCTTCGATGAGCCGGTGCACCGACTGCTGAGCCAGGTCCATCTCGGTCGAAACCGTGGCACGGGTGATCGCGCCTCGACGACGAAGGATGTCCAGCAACTTGCGTTCATTGAGGCTCAACGGTTGGTGCGAATGAAGTGGCGTGTCGAGGTCGAGAGGCATGGAATCTTCAAATCATAGGAGGATTAAAACAGTCGGCGTGTGAAGCAGTGTATCGCCCACCATCCATTGCACACTTCAATCATGAAAATTTAATAAAAGTGGCGCAGGTCACAAATACTACACACAACCTGTATTAAATGGCATTGAGTTCTTGTGAGTGTCCTCATGCCTTCCATCCGTAAGACGTTTTCCGTGCTGGCCCTGCTGTCGCTCGCTGCACACGCCTTCGCTGCACCGGCCGAGTTCTGGTACAGCCACAGTGGTGCGGCCGGGAGTGCCATCGCGGATTTGTGCAGAAGCTTCAATGCGCAACGCGAGGAAAGTGATCGCCTGCACTGTATTCGCCAGGGCAGCTATGAGCAGACGCTGCAGAAAACCGTCGCCGCTTACCGGGCGGGCATAGGTCCGGCACTGGTGGAGATTTACGACGTCGCCACGCCTGACATGCTCTTGGGCGGTGCCACCCGACCTGTCGAGGCGGTCATGGCCGATCATCACAGGGCCTATCCCGACGACACCTTTCTGCCAGCCTTGCGGCGCTACTACGCCGACGAACACGGCACCCTCGCGGCGCAGCCTTTTGCGGCGTCAACAGCCGTGCTTTACACGCACCGGAATGCGCTGGCCGCTGCCGGGATCAGCGAGCCACCCGCCACGTGGGAAGCCTTCGCGGATGCCTTGCGGGCCCTGAAGAAAAACGGTCAGAAATGCCCCGTCGTCAGCGCGTTTGCGCCCTGGATCTGGCTGGAGCAGACCAGCGCAGCGCAAGGCACCGCCGTTGCTGTTCGCTCCGCAGGCAGTGACCGTTATCAATTCGACGAAGGCCTCCATCTGCGTCTTATGAAAGACCTCGCGCAATGGACCCGTGAAGGTCTGGTGGCCCATGAGGATGCAACCCGCAGCGGCCAGCAGGCACTGGCGTTTGCCACCGACGACTGCGCCATGCTGATCGACTCCACCGGGGCGTGGAATGTTGTGCACAGCACGTCCGAATCCGATATCCAGGTCACGGCACTGCCAATTTACGCGGGTACCCAGCGACGCGCCAACGTCCCCGGAGGTTCCTCGCTGTGGGTGATGCGCGGGCATTCCGTGAGGGATTATCGGCTGGTTTCGGAATTCCTGGCGTTCGTGCTGCAACCGGACAACCAGTTGATGTTCAGCGCACGGACAGGCTATCTGCCCGTCACTCAGGCTGGCGCTGCACGTTTGCAATCTGCTGCCAGCGAGCCATCGGCGATCACGGTCGGACTGACAGTGCTGAACGATATCGACGGTCACTCCTCCGCGCCTTTGCGCTGCGGTTTTATCACGCTGATGCGCCTGATCTGGTCACAGGAAATGGAGAACGCGCTCGCGGGTCGCCAGAGCATCGATCTGGCCCTGCGCCAGACGACGCTGCGGGCCAACCAGCTGCTGGACCTGTTTCAGCAGATGCACCAGGCCCAGGCCAGCAATGAGTCAAACGAGGCAACGCCATGAAACCGCGTGCGCATTTCCCACAGCCACGTCTGGCGCTGCTGTTCGCGCTGCCGCAACTGCTGGCGCTCGGACTGTTTTTTTATTGGCCTGCGGTCCAGGCCATCTGGTGGTCGTTTCATCTGGTGCCGCCCTTCGGCGGTAATGAAATCTTCGTTGGCCTGAGCAACTATTGGCGTGTGCTGAAAGACCCCGGCGTGCTGGCGTCGCTGGGCTCGACGCTGGTGTTCAGCTTATCGAGCGTC
Source organism: Pseudomonas sp. B20 (assembly GCF_020515755.1). Lineage (NCBI taxonomy): Bacteria > Pseudomonadati > Pseudomonadota > Gammaproteobacteria > Pseudomonadales > Pseudomonadaceae > Pseudomonas > Pseudomonas sp. B20. Next base: position 29,029 of record NZ_JAHPJG010000013.1, on the reverse strand, counting down.
GTGCTTTCGATCCTCATCGCGCTGGTGCTTGCGCTGTGCCTGGAACTGAAACTGCGCGGCAACGCCGTGTTTCGCAACCTGCTGATCTGGCCCTACGCGGTATCGGGCGCGACCATCGGTATCGTCTTTCATGTGCTGGCCAATCCGGTGATGGGCATCTTCGCATGGCTCAACGCGATTGCACCCGGCACCTGGGCGCCCTACTCCAGCCCGATACAGAGCATGCTGTTGCTGATCGTGGCGTATGCCTGGTGCCTGGTGCCGTTCAACTTCGTGATGCTGGTCGCCAGCCTGAAATCGGTGCCCGACGACTACCTCGCCGCTGCTGCACTGGATGGCGCAGGTCCCTTGCGGCGCATGCTCGACATACAACTGCCCCTGATCGCGCCCTATCTGCTGTTCGTGTTTGTCATCGACCTGCTGGAAAGCCTGTCGAACAGTTTCGGCCTGGTCGACACCCTCACCCAAGGCGGACCTGGCGACACCACCAATGTGCTGGCCTACAAGATTTACACCGACGGTTTCATGGGCCTGGATCTGGCAGGCTCATCAACCCTGTCAGTGCTCATGCTGCTGGCGGTGGTGGCGCTGAGCGTCGCTCAATTCAAACTCCTGTCGCGCTTCCAGCGCCGCGGGGTGAAAGCATGATCGAGCATAACCGGCTGTTCAACGCAGGCGCTTATCTGTTGCTGATCCTGGGGCTGTTGTTCGCGCTGGGCCCGCTGTACATGGCGGTCTGCTCGGCGACCGTCAGCAATCCACAACTGTTCGCCCACGGTCTGGCGGTGATTCCCGGCGACCAACTGCTGGAGAATCTGCAGCAGGTCACCCGGCGTCTCGATCTGCTGCGCCTGCTGGGCAACAGCCTGCTGGTCGCCACGCTGGTGGTGATCGGCAAGCTCACGCTCTCGGCGCTGACGGCCTTTGCCGTGGTGTACTTTCGCAGCCGCTACAGTTCGGTGATTTTCTTCGCCGTGCTGGGCGCGCTGCTGCTGCCGCTGGAAGTAAGGATCATCCCCACGTATTCGGTGGCCAGCGATCTGCTCGCCCCCGTACGCAGCCTGTTGCACTGGCTGGGCATTCAATGGCTGCCGCTGCCGACCATCAATTTGCTGGACAGTTACCCCGGCCTCGCCCTGCCGCTGATTGCTTCGGCCACCGGCACCTTCCTGTTTCGGCAGTTCTACCAGACGCTGCCCGCTGAACTGGTCGAGGCCGCACGCATGGACGGTGCCGGGCCCTGGCGGTTTTTCATCGACATCCTGCTACCACTGTCGAAGACCAACTTTGCAGCGCTCGGCACGCTGGTGTTCATCGGCGCCTGGAAGGACTACCTGTGGCCGCTGGTGGCAACCAACCGCGAGGACATGCGCACGCTGGTGCTGGGCGTCGCCAGCTTCCTGCCAACCGATGCAACCCAGGTCCCCGAGTGGAACCTGCTGATGGCCGCTGCTGTGGTCAGCATGCTGCCGCCCATCCTCGTCATTGCGCTCATGCAGCGATGGTTTGTCAAAGGCCTGATTGGAGTCGGTAAATGAACGCGCTCACCCCTATGATCTGCGCGCCGGATATTGTCCTCAAGGGCCTGCATAAAACCTACGGCACAGAGCCCATCCTTCACGGGCTCGATCTGGTTTTCAAGGCGGGCGAGCTCAACGTCATCCTTGGCCCGTCCGGGTGTGGCAAGTCCACGCTGCTGCGCATGGTGGCCGGGCTGGAAGAGGCAAGCCAAGGGCAGATTCTCATGGGTGGCCGCGACGTTACGCGCCTGCCGCCCAAGGAGCGCGGTTGCGCCATGGTGTTTCAGAACTACGCGCTCTACCCGCACATGAGCGTGGCTGACAACATCGGCTACGCGCTCAAACTGGCGCGGGTTGCACGCAAGGAGCGCGAGCAGCGCATCCGCGAGTGCGCAGCGTCACTGGGCCTGGAGGACCTGCTGCAACGCAAGCCCGGAGAGCTTTCCGGCGGCCAGCGCCAGCGCGTCGCCATCGGTCGGGCGTTGATCCGCAAACCGCCGGTGCTGCTGTTCGATGAGCCGCTGTGCAATCTGGACAGCGCGCTGCGTCATGAAATGCGTCTGTTGATTCGCAGCCTGCACCGGCAGACCGGCGCGACGATCCTGTATGTCACCCACGATCAGACCGAAGCCATGACCCTCGCCGAGCGCGTGGTAATTCTCGACAAAGGCCGTGTCGAGCAGATCGGCACGCCCGCCGATATCTACGATCAACCCGCCAGCACCTTCGTCGCCAGCTTCATCGGCACGCCGCCCATGAACCTGCTGCCGGTGCATTGCCTCGACGACAGGGTTTTGATGCTGGCCGACGGTCAACGCCTGCCCATTGAGCTCGGCATTGCCAGCAACCGGACCGGCAAATGGCTGATGGGCCTGCGCCCCGAAACCTTCCTGCTCGACCAGGAAGGCGTCACTGCCACGGTCGAGTCATCGGAGAATCTGGGTAGCCACACGCTGCTGTATTGCCAACTGGCTGGAACTCGCTGCGTTGTCAGCGTGGCCGGACGACAACATCAGATACCCGGCACCCAGGTTCGACTCGCGATCAATTCCACGCCTTTGCTGTTCGATATCGAGACCGGCCAACGCCAGCTCGTGACTTTCTCCCACACCACCAAGTGACCCGCCATGCTCAAACCTGCTCCCCTCGTCCGCTCGTCCCTGATTGCCCATCGCGGTGCCAAGGCTTACGTGCCGGAAAACACTCTGCTGGCCCTGGAAAAAGCTGCCGCATGCGGCGCCGAGTGGGTCGAGATCGACGTGAAGCTGACCCGTGATGGCCAGCCGGTCGTGATTCATGACGACTTGCTGGACCGCACCACCAACGGACGTGGCGCCGTGGTGCTGCATGAGCTGCAAGCTATCCGCATGTTGGACGCGGGCAGTTGGTTCGCGCCTGAATTCGCCGGCCTGCAGGTCCCGACTTTTGAAGAGATCGTGGCCTGTGCGCTGCGCCTGAACCTGGGTTTGCAGGTCGAACTCAAGCCGACCATTGGCGACGATGTCGAGACGGCGGAAGTGGTGATGCCGATCCTCAAAAATCTGTGGCCTGCCGACAACGATCGGTTGTTCGTCTCCAGCTTTTCGGTGCGCTCGCTAACGGCCGCCCGCCGCTTGTGGAACGACGTACCACTGGCTATCGCCTCCGTGGTGGCGCCTGCCGACCCGGTCGCGCTGTTGGCCGAATATGACTGCCGGATACTCCACGTACTTGACGATATGCTCGATGACCATCACCTTGTTCGCCTGAAAAGCAGCGGCGTCGAATTCGCCGTGGCTACCATCAACAGCCCGAAGCGTGCGCACTACCTGCTGGAACATGGCGCACAGTCGATTCTCAGTGATTACCCGGACTTGTTGAACCTGCCGAACGGAGGCTGTCTGCAATGAACAACCGACTCAGCGTCGCGATGCAAGCCGTAGAAAAGGCCACTGGCCTGGCCATGGCGTATTTTAACGACCGCCACACCCTCGACATCACCACCAAAAGCGCGCAAGACCTCGTCTCCCGCGCCGACTTTGAAGTGGAACAACTACTGCGTGCAGAACTGAGCAAACACTTCCCCGACGATACAATCCTCGGCGAAGAAATGGGCGGCGAATTCATCACCGATGGCTGGGTCATCGACCCCATCGACGGCACCGGCAACTACCTGCGCGGCACCCCATTGTGGGGAATCGCGGTGGCGTACATGTCGGCAGGCGAACCCGAAATCGGCGTCGTCGCCTACCCTGCACTGGGCTACACCCTGGCAGCCCGTACGGGCGATGGCTTGCTGCGCAACGGCGTCCCCTTTGTCCGCCCTCAACCACCCGAGCACCTGCGCATCGCTGGCGTCGGCGAAAACACCCGCTGGGATGCCGAAGAGATGGGCAAACTGCACCTGAGCCTGCGCCGACAGGGCTGGGGCCTTGCTGGTTATCGCTGCGCCACCATCGGCCTGGCGTTCGCCGCTTTGGGGCAGACGGATGGCTACATGGAGAAATTCACCAGCCTGTGGGACATCGCAGCGGGCGCTGTGATCTGCCGGGAGGCCGGGTTGTTGTGCACGATTGAGGGCGAGCAGAAACAAGGCTCGATGACGGTGATGGTAGGCCGTGAGGAGTTGATGGGGATTTTTGGTGCGTAATGCGCCGGGCTAGTCGACGCAGTTTTCTGACTGCGTTTGTCCGACTGCTGGCGTGCCTGCCCTTCGTCAACAGCAGGCTGCTGGCGGCAGAACCCTTTACCGCATTGCGCCAGCATGCAGCCGAGAAAGGCATACGGTTCGGCTTTGCAGTTGATCCGACAAAGCTGAATGGCGATGAGGCCTATCGGCAACTGGTCGCCCTTCAGGCCAGCATCCTGGTCCCGGAAAATGCCTTGAAGTGGCAGACCGTCCACCCCGAACCAGAGCGTTACAACTTCGCGCCCACCGACGCAATCGCGGCGTTTGCCAAAGCGCATGACCAGCGTATGCGCGGGCACACCTTCTGCTGGCATCGCTCTTTACCCGACTGGGTTCACCACACCGTCACCCCGATGAACGCCGAAGCAGTGCTGACGGCGCACATCAGTACCGTCGCCAGCCATTATCGTGGCCTCATCAGCGCATGGGACGTCGTCAACGAAGCCATCCAGTTGGAGGACGGCCAGCCTGACGGGCTGCGCAATTCATTCTGGTATCAGATGCTCGGGCCTCGCTATCTGGACATAGCCTTCAAGGCTGCGCACAAGGCCGACCCGGACGCCCTGCTCTGCTACAACGATTACGGCCTGGAAAAGGATACCCATTACGGCGAAAGCCGACGCACTGCCGTGCTCGCCCTGCTGCGTGGGCTCAAGCAGCGGGACATTCCGATAAACGGCCTCGGCATTCAGTCCCACCTGCGTGCAGCCGACACATTTGGTCCGGGCCTGTCTCGCTTTATTCTGGCAGTGCGTGATATGGGATTGTCGATCCACATCACGGAACTCGACGTCGACGACATCCATTTGACTGGGTCCATCGCAGATCGTGATGGATCAGTTGCAGCGACTTATAAGCGGTATCTCGACGTGGTGCTTGCCACGCGCTCGGTGTCTACCGTTATTACGTGGGGCGTTTGGGACAGCCCGCATGTTGCCGGCGCCACGGTCAGCAACGAGCCGTTGGCACAACGGGCATTGGTTTTCGGGCAGCGGGGTGAGGTGAAGCCTGCGAGTTGGGTGGTTGAGCATTGTTTCGAAAACGCGCAAATGCAGAAGGATACGCGGCTTTAGAGGCTCAGCGGCTTCACGTCAGCCGTGCAGCCGGAGTGGTTCAGCGCTTTCTGACGCCTGAAAACGACGAAGCCCCCGATAAACGGGGGCTCCGGTTCTGGAACTGAACAGCAGGTTCCAGCTATATCTTAGAACGGAATATCATCATCAAAGCTATCAAAGTCAGCAGCTGGCTGCGGCGCTTGTTGTTGCGGCGCTGGGCGCGAGTCGCGCTGTTGTGGCGGCTGCTGGTTGTAGTTCTGCTGAGGTGCAGATTGCTGCGGCGCCGACTGTTGTGGGCGCGACTGCTGTGGACGAGGTGCGGACTGGTTGTAGTTGCCACCACCGCCCTGACCTTGTTGAGCGTCGCCCTGTGGACGGCCGCCCAGCAGTTGCATGGTGCCCTGCATGTCGACGACGATTTCAGTGGTGTAGCGCTTGATGCCGTCTTTTTCCCACTCGCGGGTCTGCAGCTTGCCTTCGATGTACACCTGCGAACCCTTGCGCAGGTATTCGCCGGCGATTTCGGCGACTTTGCCGAACATCGATACACGGTGCCATTCGGTCTTTTCGACTTTCTGACCGGACTGCTTGTCAGTCCACTGTTCGCTGGTTGCCAGACTCAGGTTGGTCACGGCGTTACCGTTAGGCAAGTAGCGAACTTCGGGATCCTGGCCGCATGTACCGACCAATATGACTTTGTTAACCCCACGGGCCATAACGTTCTCCTAGGCTTCGCACGCTTCTGAAGCTGGATTGACCAGCTTTTCAAGAGAGGCACGATCCAATAATTTTGTGTCGAGTTTTATGTAGATGGCTGCCTCTTCCGCAACCACCACTGCATCTGTCACGCCTGTTACGGACATCAAACGCTCTGCCAGGCCTGCTTCACGCTGCGCCTGCGGCGACAACGGCAGACGTAGGCTGGTCACGTAAGGCGGTTCTCGCATGGTCACTGCGAAGGCGAGCCAGACGGCGGCCATGGCTGCACCACCCAGGAACACCACATCGAGCCCACCGTGCTGGAACAACCAGCCGCCCAGTATCCCACCTGCGGCCGATCCAAGAAACTGGCTGGTGGAATAAACTCCCATTGCCGTGCCTTTTCCGCCGGCCGGTGAAACCTTGCTGATCAGCGACGGCAACGACGCTTCCAGCAGGTTGAACGCGGTGAAGAATACCACTGTCCCGATGACCAGTGCCCGCAACGTGTCCCCGTATGCCCAGAAGAATAGCTCAGCCAGCATCAAAACTGTGACGGCGCCCAGCAGAACGCGCTTCATTTGACGTTTCTTCTCGCCATAGATGATGAACGGGATCATCGCGAAGAAAGAAACCAGCAAGGCGGTCAGGTAGACCCACCAGTGTTGTTCCTTGGGCAAACCGGCTTTTTCGACCAGCGCCAGCGGCAAGGCCACGAAGCTGGACATGAGCATCGCATGCAACACGAAGATACCCAAATCCAGGCGCAGCAGGTCCGGATGACGCAACGTCGCCCCCAGTGCCTGTTTGGCGACGCCGGACTCGCGGTGCATTAATGCCCCGCTGGCCTTGGGCACCACGTAGGCGACGATGAGAACGCCTATCAAGGCCATGCCGCCGGTGGCCAGGAACAATCCGGAAAGCCCGAACATGCCAGTAATCACCGGGCCGACGACCATGGCGATGGCGAACGACAGGCCGATGGTCATGCCGATCATGGCCATGGCCTTGGTGCGGTGTTGTTCGCGGGTCAGGTCGGAGAGCAGCGCCATGACTGCCGCGGAAATAGCGCCAGCCCCCTGCAGGATGCGTCCGGCAATGATTCCCCAGATCGAATCCGCGTTCGCCGCCACCACGCTGCCGATCGCAAAGATGATCAGGCCGAAATAAATGACCGGTCGCCGGCCGATACGGTCGGAAATGACCCCGAACGGTATCTGCAACACCGCCTGGGTCAGGCCGTAGGCGCCAATCGCCAGACCGATCAGTGCAGGGCTCGCGCCTGCCAGGTCCATGCCGTAGGTTGCCAGAACCGGCAAGACCATGAACATGCCAAGCATGCGGAACGCGAACACCAGGGCCAGACCGCCTGCTGCGCGGGTCTCGCCGCTACTCATACGCTCGCTGTGGGTATCGTGCATGGAATAACCTCGTGTGAACCGGCGGCGATTCTACCAGTCCCATCGTTGTACAGCACATACGCGACGCTTTGCCGCGTGATGGCTCGGAGCCGTATACTCCGTCGTTTATGCCCGCCAAGCGAGGCCGCAGTGGACAAGATCCTGATACGTGGGGCACGAACCCACAACCTGAAAAATATTGACCTGACACTTCCCCGCGACAAACTGATCGTTATCACCGGACTCTCCGGCTCAGGCAAGTCTTCGCTGGCTTTCGATACGCTGTACGCCGAAGGGCAACGCCGCTATGTCGAATCGCTGTCGGCCTATGCCCGCCAGTTCCTGTCGATGATGGAAAAACCGGACGTCGACACGATCGAAGGTCTGTCGCCGGCGATTTCCATCGAGCAGAAGTCTACTTCACATAACCCGCGCTCGACCGTGGGTACGATCACCGAAATTTACGATTACCTGCGTCTTTTATATGCGCGTGTCGGCCAGCCTCGCTGCCCGGACCACGACATCCCGCTGGAAGCCCAGACGGTCAGCCAGATGGTCGACTTGGTGCTGACCCAGCCGGAGGGCAGCAAATTGATGCTGCTTGCGCCGGTCATCCGCGAGCGCAAGGGTGAGCATCTTTCGGTTTTTGAAGAGCTGCGCGCGCAGGGCTTTGTCCGGGCGCGAGTCAACGGCAAGCTGTGCGAGCTGGATGAGCTGCCGAAGCTGGACAAGCAGAAGAAGCACTCGATCGATGTGGTCGTGGACCGTTTCAAGGTCCGCGCCGACCTGCAGCAGCGTCTGGCCGAGTCCTTCGAGACCGCCCTGAAGCTGGCCGACGGTATCGCCCTGGTTGCGCCGATGGACGACGAGCCGGGCGAGGAAGTGATTTTCTCCGCCCGCTTCGCTTGCCCGATCTGTGGCCATGCGATCAGCGAGCTGGAGCCGAAGCTGTTCTCCTTCAACAACCCGGCTGGCGCCTGCCCGACCTGTGACGGCCTGGGCGTGAAGCAGTTCTTTGATATCAAGCGGCTGGTGAACGCTGAACTGACGCTTGCCGAAGGCGCGATACGAGGCTGGGACAGGCGTAACGTCTATTACTTCCAGATGCTCGGCTCGCTTTCCAAGCACTATGGCTTCAGCCTGGAAATGCCGTTCAAGCAGATCCCGGCCGACATGCAGAAGATTCTGCTCAACGGCAGTGGCTCGCAGAGTGTCGACTTCCGCTACCTGAATGACCGCGGCGATATCGTCAAGCGCGCGCACCCGTTCGAAGGCATCGTGCCGAATCTGGAGCGTCGCTATCGGGAAACCGAATCGGCCACAGTCCGCGAAGAGCTCGCCAAGTTCCTGGGCACGCAGCCCTGCCCTGACTGCCGAGGCACTCGTCTGCGTCGTGAAGCGCGCCACGTGTGGGTGGGTGAAAAGACTCTGCCTGCAGTCACCAATCTGCCGATTGGCGACGCGACGCATTACTTCGAAACGCTCAAGCTGACCGGACGACGTGGCGAGATCGCCGACAAGATTCTCAAGGAAATTCGTGAGCGTCTGCAGTTTCTGGTCAACGTGGGCCTGGACTACCTGACCCTGGATCGTAGCGCGGACACCCTGTCCGGCGGCGAAGCACAGCGTATCCGTCTGGCCAGCCAGATCGGTGCGGGCCTGGTCGGGGTGATGTACATCCTCGATGAGCCGTCCATCGGTCTGCACCAGCGCGACAACGATCGTTTACTGGGCACACTCAAGCACCTGCGCGACATCGGCAATACAGTGATTGTGGTCGAGCACGATGAAGATGCGATTCGCCTGGCCGACTACGTGGTCGACATTGGCCCGGGTGCCGGCGTGCATGGTGGTCATATCGTTGCCGAAGGTACGCCGGACGAAGTGATGTCGCACCCCGACTCGCTGACCGGCAAATACCTGTCGGGGCGCGTGAAGATTGCCGTTCCTGCCAAGCGCACCCCGCGTAACAAAAAGCTTTCGCTGACCCTCAAGGGCGCGCGTGGCAATAACCTGCAAAACGTCAACCTGGAAATCCCGATCGGTCTGCTGACCTGCGTGACGGGTGTGTCCGGATCGGGCAAGTCGACGCTGATCAACAACACGCTGTTCCCGCTGAGCGCTACGGCACTGAACGGCGCCACGACGCTGGAAGCGGCTACGCACGACAGCATCAATGGCCTGCAGCACCTGGATAAGGTGGTGGACATCGACCAGAGCCCTATCGGTCGTACGCCGCGCTCCAATCCGGCGACCTATACCGGGCTGTTCACGCCGATTCGCGAGCTGTTCGCCGGGGTTCCGGAATCACGCTCGCGGGGCTACGGTCCGGGGCGGTTCTCGTTCAACGTCAAAGGCGGCCGCTGCGAGGCGTGCCAGGGTGACGGGCTGATCAAGGTCGAGATGCACTTTTTGCCAGACATCTACGTGCCATGCGATGTGTGCAAGAGCAAGCGTTACAACCGTGAAACGCTTGAGGTCAAGTACAAGGGCAAGAACATCCACGAAGTACTGGAAATGACCATCGAGGAAGCGCGTGAGTTCTTCGACGCCGTTCCGGCACTGGCGCGCAAGCTGCAAACCCTGATGGATGTAGGGCTTTCCTATATCAAGCTGGGGCAATCGGCAACGACCTTGTCAGGCGGTGAAGCGCAGCGGGTCAAGCTGTCGCGTGAGCTGTCCAAGCGCGACACTGGCAAGACGCTGTACATCCTCGATGAGCCGACTACCGGTCTGCACTTCGCGGATATTCAGCAGTTGCTGGACGTATTGCATCGCCTACGCGACCACGGTAATACCGTGGTGGTGATCGAGCACAACCTGGATGTGATCAAGACGGCCGACTGGCTGGTGGATCTGGGTCCGGAAGGCGGGTCGAGAGGTGGGCAGATCATTGCGACGGGCACACCTGAACAGGTCGCCGAGATGGAACAGTCCTACACCGGTCATTACCTGAAACCTCTGTTGACCAGAGACAAAGCCTGACACGTGTGATGAAAACGGGTTCGGCATCAGTCGAACCCGGATACAAAAAAGCTCCTGTCACGCAAGTGCAGGAGCTTTTTTATGAGCGGCTGAATCAGAACTGCGATTGCAGGTAGTTCTGCAAGCCGATGGACTTGATCAGCCCCATCTGCTGTTCGAGCCAGTAGGTATGGTCTTCTTCCGTATCAGCCAACTGTACGCGCAGGATTTCGCGGGTCACGTAGTCGCTGTGCAGCTCACAGAGCTCGATACCCTTGCACAGGGCAGCACGTACCTTGTATTCGAGACGCAGGTCGCTGGCGAGCATCTCAGGCACTGTGGTGCCGACATCGAGGTCGTCCGGGCGCATGCGCGGCGTGCCTTCGAGCATGAGGATACGGCGCATCAGCGCATCAGCGTGTTGCGCCTCTTCTTCCATCTCATGATTGATACGTTCATAGAGCTTCGAAAAGCCCCAGTCTTCGTACATGCGTGAGTGAACGAAATATTGGTCACGAGCTGCCAGTTCGCCCGTGAGCAACGTGTTGAGATAATCGATTACTTCCGGGTGGCCTTGCATCGCACCAGACTCCTGCTTCAAAGCCGATAGTTTGAACCAAGCGCCGCGCGAGGTCACTGAGAAAAACGCAATAAACCGACGAAAAGTGGCGAAATTACGCCGTTAAGAAGCGAAAAACCGCCCAAATGAGGGCGGTTCTGTTTCTCACTTCGAGTCAGCCCGACAATTCAACGTATGCTGATTAACACCCTGGTTTAGCCTGCCAGAATCGCGAGCAACAAAAAACCGGGCACTAGGCCCGGTTTCATGTTCAAACTGATGTCTTATTCAGCAGCTTCTACAGAGCCACCGATAGGACGATCAACCAGCTCGACGTACGCCATTGGCGCGTTGTCGCCAGCGCGGAAACCGCACTTGAGGATGCGCAGGTAGCCGCCCTGACGGGTTGCATAGCGCTTGCCCAGATCGTTGAACAGTTTGCCGACGATTTCTTTCGAACGAGTACGGTCGAAAGCCAGACGACGGTTGGCAACGCTGTCTTCCTTGGCCAGGGTGATCAGCGGCTCGGCAACGCGGCGCAGTTCCTTGGCTTTCGGCAGGGTAGTTTTGATCAGCTCGTGCTCGAACAGCGACACCGCCATGTTTTGAAACATGGCTTTGCGGTGAGAGCTGGTACGGCTCAGGTGACGTCCACTTTTACGATGACGCATGGTTCATTCCTTACCAAACTCGCGTTCGGTGATTACGACGATCAGGCCGTAGCCTTGTCGTCCTTCTTAAGACTTGCCGGCGGCCAGTTGTCGAGGCGCATGCCGAGGGAGAGACCACGAGAAGCCAGAACGTCCTTGATCTCGGTCAAGGATTTCTTGCCCAGGTTCGGAGTCTTCAACAGCTCTACTTCGGTGCGCTGAATCAGATCGCCGATGTAGTAGATGTTCTCCGCCTTAAGGCAGTTGGCCGAACGCACGGTCAGTTCCAAATCGTCAACCGGACGAAGCAGGATCGGATCGATCTCGTCTTCCTGTTCGATTACCACTGGTTCGCTGTCGCCTTTGAGGTCCACGAACGCAGCCAACTGCTGTTGCAGGATGGTTGCAGCGCGACGGATAGCCTCTTCAGGGTCCAGAGTACCGTTGGTTTCCAGATCAATAACCAGCTTGTCCAGGTTAGTACGCTGTTCGACACGGGCGTTTTCCACCACGTATGCGATACGGCGAACCGGGCTGAACGAAGAGTCAAGCTGCAAGCGACCAATGCTGCGGCTTTCGTCTTCATCGCTTTGACGCGAGTCTGCCGGCTCATAACCACGACCACGAGCTACGGTGAGCTTCATGTTCAAGACGCCGTTAGACGCCAGGTTAGCGATTACGTGATCGGGGTTAACGATCTCGACATCATGATCCAGCTGAATATCGGCAGCGGTAACCACCCCCGAACCCTTCTTCGACAAGGTCAGCGTAACTTCGTCTCGACCGTGCAGCTTGATAGCCAGACCTTTAAGGTTCAACAGGATTTCAATGACGTCTTCCTGTACACCTTCGATGGCGCTGTACTCATGGAGTACACCGTCAATCTCGGCCTCGACTACTGCACAGCCGGGCATGGAGGACAACAAAATGCGGCGAAGCGCGTTGCCCAGGGTATGGCCGAAACCACGCTCGAGAGGCTCGAGAGTGATTTTGGCGCGGGTTGGACTGACAACCTGCACATCAATGTGGCGGGGTGTCAGGAACTCATTTACCGAAATCTGCATGGATGCACCTATTTTCTAGCCCTTACTTGGAGTAGAGCTCGACAATCAGGCTTTCGTTGATGTCGGCGGATAGATCACTGCGAGCTGGAACGTTCTTGAAAACGCCCGATTTCTTCTCAGTGTCTACTTCTACCCATTCTACGCGGCCACGTTGGGCACACAGATCGAGAGCCTGGACAATACGCAGCTGATTCTTAGCTTTTTCGCGGATAGCAACAACGTCGCCAGCACGAACCTGATAAGAAGGAACGTTAACGGTTTTGCCGTTTACGCTGACCGACTTGTGCGAAACCAATTGACGGGATTCGGCACGCGTCGAGCCGAAGCCCATGCGGTATACAACGTTGTCCAGACGGCATTCGAGCAGTTGCAGCAGGTTCTCGCCTGTTGCACCTTTCTTGCCGGCGGCTTCTTTGTAGTAGCCGCTGAACTGACGCTCGAGAACGCCGTAGATACGACGGACTTTTTGCTTTTCACGCAGCTGAGTACCGTAATCGGACTGGCGACCACGACGTTGGCCGTGGATACCTGGAGCTGCTTCGATGTTGCACTTGGATTCGATAGCGCGAACGCCGCTCTTCAGAAAGAGATCGGTGCCTTCACGACGAGCAAGTTTGCATTTTGGACCAATGTAACGAGCCATTTCTTACAGTCTCCTGGATTACACGCGGCGCTTCTTCGGCGGACGGCACCCGTTGTGCGGGATTGGCGTCACGTCGGTGATGCTGGCGATCTTATAGCCACAACCGTTCAATGCACGGACAGCGGATTCACGACCTGGGCCTGGACCCTTGACATTGACGTCGAGGTTCTTCAGACCGTACTCCAGCGCAGCTTGACCAGCACGTTCAGCAGCTACTTGAGCAGCGAACGGGGTGGACTTGCGCGAACCACGGAAACCCGAACCGCCGGAGGTAGCCCACGAAAGAGCGTTACCTTGACGATCGGTAATGGTGACGATTGTGTTGTTAAACGACGCGTGGATGTGGGCGATGCCATCAACCACTGTCTTTTTAACTTTTTTACGAGGACGAGCAGCAGGTTTTGCCATGACTAAATTCCTGTCGTTGCGCTGGTGCGATTACTTGCGGATCGGCTTACGCGGACCTTTGCGAGTACGCGCGTTGGTCTTGGTACGCTGACCGCGCACTGGAAGACCACGACGATGACGCAGACCGCGGTAGCAGCCCAGGTCCATCAAGCGCTTGATTTTCATGTTGATTTCGCGACGCAGGTCACCTTCAGTGGTGAACTTCGCCACTTCGCCACGCAGCTGTTCAATCTGCTCGTCGCTCAGATCTTTGATTTTCACCGCCGGGTTTACGCCGGTGGTTGCACAAATTTTCTGTGCGGTGGTGCGACCAACACCATAGATGTAGGTCAACGAGATAACAGTATGCTTGTTATCTGGAATGTTAACGCCTGCAATACGGGCCATTCAGTGGGACTCCAATTGACAGCTACCTACGCCCCGGAAGCCAAGAAATAGGGCGCGAGATAATATCGCTGTAGTAACAAATAATCAACCCAGCAGCGCACTAGCTGCTGGGCTTAAGCACAAATCACAATCAGCCTTGGCGCTGCTTATGACGTGGTTCCGCGCTGCAAATTACTCGAACCACACCTTCGCGGCGGATAATCTTGCAGTTACGGCACAGCTTTTTCACCGATGCACGAACTTTCATCACCAACTCCTCGAACCTTAGGGGTGCTTCAGCGCAGCATACCGCCGCTGCCACCGTAGCCCTTCAGGTTGGCTTTCTTCATCAGGGATTCATACTGGTGCGAAACGAGGTGAGATTGCACTTGCGACATAAAGTCCATCACAACCACGACCACGATCAGCAACGAGGTCCCGCCAAGGTAGAACGGTACGTTTGCCGCGACCACCAGGAACTGGGGAAGCAGACACACGGCCGTCATATATAGAGCACCGAACATGGTCAAGCGAGTCAAAACGCCATCAATATAGCGTGCCGACTGCTCGCCTGGACGAATACCCGGAATAAAGGCACCGGACTTCTTCAGGTTTTCCGCTACGTCTTTCGGATTGAACATCAACGCCGTATAGAAGAAGCAGAAGAAAATAATCCCTGCACTAAACAGCAGAATATTCAACGGCTGACCAGGAGCGATCGACTGCGAGATGTCCTGCAACCAGCCCAGACCTTCAGACTGACCGAACCAGGACCCCAACGAAGCCGGGAACAGCAAAATGCTGCTCGCGAAAATGGCCGGTATGACACCAGCCATGTTCACTTTCAGCGGCAAGTGGCTGGTCTGCGCAGCGAAGACCTTGCGGCCCTGCTGACGCTTGGCGTAGTGAACAGCGATACGACGCTGACCACGCTCAATGAACACCACAAAACCGATGATCGCTACCGCCAGCAAACCGATTGCAACCAGAGCGAAGATATTGATATCACCCTGACGTGCAGACTCGAAAGACTGCCCTATTGCTCTCGGAAGACCGGCGACGATACCTGCGAAAATCAACATCGAGATACCGTTGCCGACACCGCGTTCGGTGATCTGCTCGCCCAGCCACATCATGAACATCGCACCTGCCACGAAGGTAG
The DNA here is from genome assembly GCF_020515755.1 of Pseudomonas sp. B20. Lineage (NCBI taxonomy): Bacteria > Pseudomonadati > Pseudomonadota > Gammaproteobacteria > Pseudomonadales > Pseudomonadaceae > Pseudomonas > Pseudomonas sp. B20. The sequence goes on along the minus strand of NZ_JAHPJG010000013.1, from coordinate 13,871 downwards.
TTACGGCCACAAAGTGGAAACCCAGGTCCCCAGAAAACGCGACGCCCTGACTCGCCAGACCAACGGACATGCCGATAGCTTGGACCAGAGCCAGGACAACGGTGCCATAGCGGGTGTACTGGCTTATCTTGCGACGGCCAGCTTCACCTTCCTTCTTCAACTGCTCCAGCTGCGGGCTGACGGCGGTCATCAACTGCATGATGATCGATGCCGAAATGTACGGCATGATCCCCAGTGCAAAGATGCTCATCCGTTCCAGCGCGCCGCCGGAAAACATGTTGAACAAGCTAAGAATGGTCCCCTCATTCTGTCGAAACAGTTCTGCGAGTCGGTCCGGGTTGATACCTGGAACCGGGATGTGTGCGCCTATTCGGTAGACGATAATCGCCAGGAACAGAAAACGCAGACGAGCCCAGAGTTCAGACATACCGCCTTTGCCGAGCGCTGAGAGAGCACCTTGCTTAGCCATTTATTCCTCGAACTTGCCGCCAGCTGCTTCGATAGCCGCACGCGCACCTTTGGTGGCGGCGATACCCTTGATAGTGACAGCGCGAGTAACTTCGCCCGACAGCATGATTTTCACACGCTGAACGTTCTGGTTAATCACGTTGGCATCTTTCAGGGACTGCACAGTTACGATGTCGCCTTCCACTTTAGCCAGCTCGGACAGACGCACTTCTGCGCGGTCCATGGCCTTCAGGGAAACGAAACCGAATTTTGGCAGGCGACGATGCAGCGGCTGTTGGCCGCCCTCAAAGCCCGGAGCAATAGTGCCACCGGAGCGGGAGCTTTGACCTTTGTGGCCACGGCCACCGGTCTTGCCCAAACCACTACCGATACCACGGCCCGGACGATGCTTTTCGCGACGGGAACCCGGCGCTGGACTCAGATCATTGAGTTTCATCGATTAACCCTCGACTCGCAGCATGTAGTAAGCCTTGTTGATCATCCCGCGATTTTCGGGAGTATCCAGGACTTCTACAGTGTGACCGATGCGACGCAGACCCAAACCCTTAATGCACAATCTGTGATTAGGGATGCGGCCGGTCATGCTTTTGATCAGCGTTACTTTAACGGTAGCCATGATCAGATGATCTCCTCAACACGCTTGCCACGTTTGGCAGCGATCGACTCAGGAGACTGCATGCCCTTCAAACCCTTGAACGTAGCGTGAACCACGTTTACCGGGTTAGTCGAACCGTAGCACTTGGCCAATACGTTCTGGACACCAGCAACTTCCAGCACTGCGCGCATTGCGCCGCCAGCGATGATACCGGTACCTTCAGAAGCAGGCTGCATGTACACCTTGGAGGCGCCATGAGCAGACTTCATTGCGTACTGCAGGGTAGTGCCGTTCAGATCAACCTGAATCATGTTGCGACGAGCAGCTTCCATCGCTTTCTGGATTGCAGCAGGCACTTCACGTGACTTGCCACGGCCGAAGCCAACGCGCCCTTTACCATCACCCACTACGGTCAACGCAGTGAAAGTGAAGATACGGCCGCCTTTTACGGTTTTGGCCACGCGGTTAACTTGAACCAGCTTCTCGATGTAGCCTTCGTCGCGTTTTTGGTCGTGATTTGACATAACTTAGAACTCCAGCCCGCCTTCACGAGCAGCATCAGCCAGCGCTTTGACACGGCCGTGGTACTTGAAGCCAGAACGGTCGAAAGCGACTTGCGATACACCCGCGGCTTTCGCGCGCTCGGCGACCAGCTTGCCAACCTTAGTGGCCGCGTCGATGTTGCCAGTGGCGCCATCACGCAGTTCTTTGTCCAAAGTCGAGGCGCTTGCCAGGACTTTGCTGCCGTCGGCCGAGATGACCTGGGCATAAATGTGCTGCGAAGAGCGGTGCACGCAGAGACGCACGACTTCTAGCTCGTGCATTTTCAGGCGTGCTTTGCGAGCGCGACGCAGTCGGGTAACTTTTTTGACGGTCATTTGCTATGCCCTACTTCTTCTTGGCTTCTTTACGGCGGACGACTTCGTCTGCGTAACGCACACCTTTGCCTTTGTAAGGCTCAGGACGGCGGAAGTCGCGGATCTCAGCGGCCACTTGACCAACCAACTGCTTATCGATACCGCGAATCAGGATATCGGTCTGGCTGGGGGTCTCAGCGGTGATGCCATTCGGCAATTCGTAGTCCACTGGGTGCGAGAAGCCAAGTGCAAGGTTCAGTACCGTGCCTTTTGCTTGCGCCTTGTAACCAACACCGACCAGCTGGAGCTTGCGCTCGAAGCCTTGGCTTACGCCTTGGACCATGTTGTTTACCAGTGCACGAGTGGTGCCTGCCATTGCGCGGGTTTGTTGATCGCCATTGCGAGCAGCGAAACGCAGCTCACCAGCTTCTTCAACAATCTCAACGGACGAATGGATGTTCAGTTCTAGAGTGCCCTTGGCACCCTTCACCGAAAGCAGCTGGCCGACGAGTTTGACTTCGACGCCGGATGGCAGCTTAACGGGGTTCTTAGCGACGCGTGACATGCTTATCCCCCCTTAGAACACAGTGCAAAGCACTTCGCCACCGACACCGGCAGCGCGCGCAGCACGATCCGTCATCACACCTTTACTGGTGGAGACGATAGACACACCAAGACCGCCACGAACTTTCGGCAGATCATCGGAGGACTTGTACTGACGCAAGCCTGGGCGGCTGACGCGCTTAACCTCTTCGATGACCGGACGGCCTTCGAAGTACTTAAGCTCGATGGACAGCGAGGATTTAACTTCGCTGCTGATCTGATAACCCGCAATGTAGCCTTCGTCCTTCAGGACTTTTGCTACAGCAACCTTCAACGTGGAAGATGGCATGCTTACGACGGGCTTTTCAGCCATCTGGGCATTACGGATACGAGTTAGCATGTCCGCTAACGGGTCCTGCATACTCATGGGCTAGACGCTCCTAAAACAAAATAATTAGCCTTGCGGCTACAGCTTGATCGCCGAGAACTTCCGGGCAAGTAAAAACACGGGCTCAGGCGAGCCGGTAATTCTAGTCCTACCCCAGAAATGAATCAAGCCCCAAAAGGGGCTTGATTCAAATTCAGGCTCCATCCCGACCGGTGACTTGCGTAACCGGCGGGAGGGCGCGAGAGGTGTCGCCTTACCAGCTGGCTTTGACCAGACCTGGAACGTCGCCACGCATAGCTGCTTCACGCAGCTTGTTACGGCCAAGGCCGAACTTGCGGTAAACGCCGTGTGGACGACCAGTGATGCGGCAACGGTTACGCATGCGCGCAGCGCTTGCGTCACGTGGTTGCTTCTGCAGGGCTACGGTAGCTTCCCAACGCGCTTCTGGACTTGCGTTCAGATCAACGATGATTGCTTTCAGCTCTGCACGCTTCTTGGCGTACTTGGCAACGGTGAGCTGACGCTTCAGCTCACGGTTTTTCATGCTCTTCTTGGCCATTTTCCTACTCCAATCAGTTGCGGAACGGGAATTTGAAAGCACGCAGCAATGCGCGACCTTCATCATCGTTCTTGGCAGTGGTGGTCAGGGTAATGTCCAGACCGCGGAGAGCATCGATCTTGTCGTAGTCGATTTCCGGGAAGATGATCTGCTCTTTTACGCCCATGCTGTAGTTACCACGACCATCGAAGGACTTGGCATTCAGGCCGCGGAAGTCGCGAACCCGAGGCAGGGAGATCGACAGCAGACGATCCAGGAATTCATACATACGATCGCGGCGCAGGGTCACTTTGACGCCGATCGGCCAACCTTCACGGACTTTAAAGCCAGCGATGGATTTCCGAGCGTAAGTCACAACGACCTTTTGACCGGTGATCTTTTCCAGGTCAGCAACAGCGTGCTCGATGACTTTTTTGTCGCCGATCGCTTCGCCCAGACCCATGTTCAGGGTGATTTTGGTAACGCGCGGAACTTCCATCACGTTCGAAAGCTTAAGTTCTTCCTTAAGTTTCGGAGCGATTTCCTTCCGGTAAATCTCTTTTAGTCGTGCCATGGTCTTCTACCTAGCAGTGTTCAAGCATCAACCGCTTTTTGGGTCGACTTGAAGACACGAATTTTCTTGCCGTCTTCAACTTTGAAACCAACGCGGTCAGCCTTGTTGGTTGCGCCGTTGAAAATGGCGACGTTAGAAGCGTGCATTGGCGCTTCTTTCTCGACGATACCGCCCTGTACGCCCGACATCGGGTTTGGCTTGGTATGACGCTTCACCAGGTTGATCCCACCAACGACCAAACGGTCGTCAGCGAGAACCTTGAGCACCTTACCGCGCTTACCTTTGTCTTTGCCGGCGATCACGATGATCTCGTCGTCACGACGAATCTTTTGCATGTCGGATCTCCTTAGAGCACTTCTGGGGCGAGCGAGACGATCTTCATGAACTTCTCAGTACGAAGTTCACGGGTCACTGGCCCAAAGATACGGGTACCGATCGGCTCTTGCTTGTTGTTCAACAGAACAGCAGCGTTGCCATCGAAGCGGATGATGGAGCCGTCTGCACGACGAACACCGTGGCGAGTGCGGACTACAACTGCAGTCATCACCTGGCCTTTCTTCACCTTGCCGCGAGGAATTGCTTCCTTGACGGTTACTTTGATGATGTCACCGATACCAGCGTAACGACGATGGGAGCCACCCAGCACCTTGATGCACATAACGCGGCGTGCGCCGCTGTTATCGGCCACATCGAGCATGGATTGAGTCTGAATCATATAATTTCTCCGACCCCTAGCCCTTAGACTTCCACAGCGCGTTCGAGGATATCAACCAACGCCCAAGACTTGGTCTTGGCTACCGGACGAGTTTCACGAATAGTGACCTTGTCGCCGATATGGCATTGATTGGTTTCGTCGTGTGCGTGCAGCTTAGTCGAACGCTTAACGTATTTACCGTAGATCGGGTGCTTTACGCGACGCTCGATCAGAACGGTGATGGTCTTGTCCATCTTGTCGCTGACAACACGGCCAGTCAGCGTACGGACAGTTTTTTCGGCTTCAGCCATGATTACTTACCTGCCTGCTGGTTGAGCACAGTTTTCACGCGAGCGATGTCACGCTTAACTTGCGAGAGCAGATGAGACTGCCCCAACTGGCCAGTTGCTTTCTGCATACGCAGATTGAACTGGTCGCGCAGCAGGCCGAGCAGTTGCTCGTTCAGCTGCTGTGCTGATTTTTCACGAAGTTCATTCGCTTTCATCACATCACCGTCCGCTTAACAAAGGAGGTGGCGAGCGGCAGCTTTGCAGCAGCCAGGGCGAAAGCCTCACGCGCCAGCTCTTCAGTAACACCCTCGATTTCATACAGGACTTTGCCTGGCTGAATCTGGGCAACCCAGTACTCCACGTTACCCTTACCTTTACCCATCCGAACTTCGAGTGGCTTTTTGGTTACAGGCTTGTCCGGGAACACACGGATCCAGATCTTGCCGCCACGTTTAACGTGACGGGTCAGAGCACGACGCGCTGACTCGATCTGACGAGCGGTGAGACGACCACGAGCAACAGACTTCAGCGCGAACTCGCCGAAGCTGACTTTGCTACCGCGCAGTGCCAGACCACGGTTGTGGCCGGTCATCTGCTTGCGGAACTTCGTACGCTTTGGTTGCAACATTTGGCGTACCCCTTACTTAGCAGCTTTTTTACGAGGCGCTGGTGCTTGTGGTTTCAGTTCTTCTTGGCGACCACCAATTACTTCGCCTTTGAAGATCCAAACCTTTACACCGATCACACCGTAAGTGGTGTGAGCTTCGTAGTTGGCATAGTCGATGTCGGCACGCAGGGTGTGCAGTGGCACACGACCTTCGCGATACCATTCAGTACGTGCGATTTCAGCACCGCCGAGACGACCGCTCACTTGGATTTTGATGCCTTTGGCACCAATGCGCATGGCGTTCTGAACAGCGCGCTTCATAGCGCGACGGAACATTACGCGACGCTCCAGCTGCTGAGCTACGCTCTGCGCAACCAGCATACCGTCGAGCTCCGGCTTACGGATCTCTTCGATATTGATGTGCACAGGCACACCCATTTGCTTGGTCAGGTCCTGACGCAGTTTCTCAACATCTTCACCTTTCTTCCCGATAACGATACCTGGACGAGCGGTGTGGATGGTGATACGTGCTGTCTGAGCCGGACGATGGATATCGATACGGCTGACGGACGCGCTTTTTAATTTGTCTTGGAGGTACTCACGCACTTTCAGATCAGCGAACAAATAGTCCGCATAAGTCCGACCGTCTGCGTACCAGACGGAGGTGTGCTCCTTGACGATTCCCAGGCGAATGCCAATGGGATGTACTTTCTGACCCATCTCTTCGACTCCGTTACTTGTCAGCAACCTTGACAGTGATATGGCAAGACCGCTTGACGATGCGATCAGCACGGCCTTTAGCACGTGGCATGATGCGCTTCAGCGAACGCCCTTCGTTGACGAAAACGGTGGAGACCTTGAGGTCATCAACGTCTGCGCCTTCGTTATGCTCGGCGTTGGCTACAGCCGACTCCAGCACTTTCTTCAGGATCTCGGCGGCTTTCTTACTGCTGAAAGCCAACAGGTTGAGCGCTTCGCCCACCTTCTTCCCGCGGATCTGGTCGGCGACCAAGCGGGCTTTCTGGGCGGAGATTCGAGCGCCCGACAACTTAGCGGCTACTTCCATCGTTCCTTACCCCTTAACGCTTGGCTTTCTTGTCTGCCACGTGCCCACGATATGTGCGGGTACCGGCAAACTCGCCTAGTTTATGGCCGACCATGTCTTCGTTCACGAGAACTGGAACATGCTGGCGACCGTTATGCACTGCAATGGTCAAACCGACCATTTGTGGCAGGATCATCGAACGACGCGACCAGGTCTTAACTGGTTTGCGATCGTTCTTTTCCGCCGCCACTTCGATCTTCTTCAGTAGGTGAAGATCAATAAAAGGACCTTTTTTCAGAGAACGTGGCACTGTCGTATCCCTCTATTTACTTGCGACGACGGACGATCATTTTGTCGGTACGCTTATTACCACGAGTCTTCGCGCCCTTAGTCGGGAAGCCCCACGGCGATACCGGATGACGACCACCAGAGGTACGACCTTCACCACCACCATGTGGGTGGTCAACCGGGTTCATGGCAACACCACGAACGGTTGGGCGAACGCCACGCCAGCGTTTGGCACCCGCTTTACCCAGCGAACGAAGGCTATGCTCGGAGTTCGAGACTTCGCCCAGCGTTGCACGGCACTCAGACAGTACTTTACGCATTTCACCGGAGCGAAGACGCAGGGTTACGTATACACCTTCACGAGCGATCAGCTGTGCCGAGGCACCAGCGGAACGAGCGATCTGTGCGCCTTTACCTGGCTTCAGTTCGATGCCGTGTACGGTGCTACCAACTGGAATGTTGCGCAGTTGAAGAGCGTTGCCCGGCTTGATTGGTGCCAGAGCACCTGCAATCAGCTGGTCGCCAGCACTCACGCCTTTAGGGGCGATGATGTAGCGGCGCTCGCCGTCTGCGTAAAGCAGCAGAGCAATGTGAGCAGTACGGTTTGGATCGTATTCGATACGCTCGACGGTGGCAGCAATGCCATCCTTGTCGTTGCGACGGAAGTCGACCAGACGATAATGCTGTTTATGGCCACCACCGATATGACGGGTAGTAATACGACCATTGTTGTTACGACCACCAGACTTCGATTTTTTCTCGAGCAGCGGTGCGTGAGGAGCGCCTTTATGCAGCTCCTGGTTGACCACCTTGACCACAAAACGGCGGCCAGGGGAAGTCGGTTTGCATTTAACGATTGCCATGATGCACCCCTTCCTTACTCAGCACTGCTGCTGAAATCGAGATCTTGGCCTGGCTGAAGGGAGATAACTGCCTTCTTCCAGTCATTACGCTTGCCCAGACCGCGAGCAGTGCGCTTGCTCTTACCCAGAACATTCAGGGTAGTAACACGCTCTACTTTCACGCTGAACAGGCTTTCGACGGCCTTCTTGATTTCCAGCTTGGTTGCGTCAGTAGCAACCTTGAAAACGAACTGACCTTTTTTGTCTGCAAGAACCGTAGCCTTCTCGGAAACGTGCGGGCCAAGCAGAACTTTAAATACGCGTTCCTGGTTCATCCCAGCAGCTCCTCGAATTTCTTCACGGCCGACACAGTGATCAACACTTTGTCGTATGCGATCAGACTAACTGGATCGGAACCTTGAACGTCACGTACATCAACGTGCGGCAGGTTACGAGCAGCCAGGTACAGATTCTGGTCAACAGCGTCAGACACGATCAGGACGTCAGTCAGGCCCATGCCAGTCAGCTTGTTCAGCAAATCTTTGGTTTTCGGTGCTTCAACAGCGAAGTCCTGAACCACGACCAAACGATCAGTACGAACCAGTTCAGCAAGGATGGAGCGCAGAGCAGCGCGATACATCTTCTTGTTGAGCTTCTGAGTGTGATCCTGAGGACGAGCTGCGAAAGTGGTACCGCCGCCACGCCAGATTGGGCTACGGATAGTACCGGCACGAGCACGGCCAGTACCTTTCTGACGCCAAGGGCGCTTACCGCCACCACGAACGTCGGAACGGGTCTTTTGCTGCTTGCTACCCTGACGACCGCCAGCCATGTAGGCCACGACTGCCTGGTGAACCAGCGTCTCGTTGAATTCGCCGCCAAATGTCAGTTCGGAAACTTCGATTGCCTGAGCGTCATTTACATTTAATTGCATGTCAGCTTCCCCTTAACCGCGAGCCTTGGCTGCCGGACGTACAACCAGGTTGCCGCCAGTAGCGCCAGGAACAGCACCCTTGACCAACAACAGATTGCGTTCAGCGTCCACGCGCACTACTTCCAGGGACTGCACGGTCACGCGCTCAGCGCCCATATGACCGGACATTTTTTTGCCCTTGAATACACGACCAGGAGTCTGGCACTGGCCGATAGAGCCTGGGACGCGGTGGGAGACGGAGTTACCGTGGGTATTGTCTTGACCACGGAAATTCCAACGCTTGATCGTACCCTGGAAGCCTTTACCCTTGGACTGACCGGTTACATCAACCAGCTGACCAGCGGCGAAGATTTCAGCGTTGATCTGATCGCCAGCCTGGTAGTCGCCTTCTTCAAGACGGAATTCCATGACGGTACGACCGGCGGCAACGTTCGCTTTAGCGAAGTGGCCAGCCTGAGCGGCTGTGACACGCGAAGCGCGACGCTCGCCGACAGTGACTTGCACTGCACGATAGCCATCGGTTTCTTCGGTTTTGAACTGAGTGACGCGATTCGGCTCGATCTCAATGACCGTGACCGGAATGGAGACACCTTCTTCGGTGAAAATACGGGTCATACCGCATTTACGACCGACTACACCAATAGTCATGTTGTAAACCTCATGAGTGTACGGGGCTTTCACCCGCTATGGCCGCCCATTTCAGAGCGTTACACGACTAAGACCCAAGTCTTAGCCGAGGCTGATCTGAACTTCCACACCGGCCGCAAGATCAAGCTTCATAAGCGCATCAACGGTTTTTTCCGTTGGCTGGACAATGTCCAGAACACGCTTGTGAGTACGGATCTCATACTGGTCGCGCGCGTCTTTGTTGACGTGCGGAGAAACCAGAACGGTGAACCGCTCTTTACGAGTCGGCAGTGGAATCGGACCACGCACCTGTGCACCAGTACGTTTCGCGGTTTCCACGATTTCCTGGGTTGATTGGTCGATCAGGCGATGGTCAAAAGCCTTCAACCTGATACGGATTTGCTGGTTTTGCATTGGATTCAGACTCCAGATTGCTGTTCCCACCGAGCGCAATACGCCCGTTAAAAGGAGGCGCAATTCTATAGACGACCTAACAAGGTGTCAACCCAATAAAAAAGCCCCCGCAGTGCGGGGGCTCTTTTTGGGACTCAACGCTTAAGCGATGATTTTGGCTACGACGCCAGCGCCGACGGTACGACCGCCTTCACGGATTGCGAAACGCAGACCATCTTCCATTGCGATTGGCTTGATCAGGGTAACGGAAACTTTAACGTTATCACCTGGCATAACCATTTCTACGCCTTCCGGCAGTTCGCAGCTACCAGTTACGTCGGTAGTACGGAAGTAGAACTGTGGACGGTAGCCTTTGAAGAACGGAGTGTGACGACCGCCTTCTTCCTTGCTCAGAACGTAGATTTCAGCTTCGAACTGAGTGTGCGGCTTGACGCTGCCTGGCTTGACCAGAACCTGGCCACGCTCAACGTCGTCACGCTTGGTGCCGCGCAGCAGCACGCCGCAGTTCTCGCCAGCACGACCTTCGTCGAGCAGTTTGCGGAACATTTCAACACCGGTGCAGGTGGTGACGGTAGTGTCACGCAGACCAACGATTTCCAGTGGATCCTGAACCTTGACGATACCGCGCTCAATACGACCAGTCACAACAGTACCGCGACCGGAGATCGAGAACACGTCTTCGATCGGCATCAGGAACGGCTTGTCGGTAACACGAACTGGTTCTGGAATGTACGAGTCCAGTGTTTCAACCAGTTTACGAACGGCAGTGGTGCCCATTTCGTTGTCGTCTTTACCTTCCAGAGCCATACGAGCAGAACCGATGATGATCGGAGTGTCGTCGCCCGGGAAGTCGTAAGTGCTCAGCAGATCGCGCACTTCCATCTCAACCAGTTCCAGCAGCTCAGCGTCGTCTACCAGGTCAGCCTTGTTCAGGAAGACCACGATGTACGGAACGCCAACCTGACGGGACAGCAGGATGTGCTCACGGGTTTGTGGCATCGGACCATCAGCGGCCGAACAAACCAGAATCGCGCCGTCCATCTGGGCAGCACCAGTGATCATGTTCTTCACGTAGTCAGCGTGACCTGGGCAGTCAACGTGAGCGTAGTGACGGATCAACGATTTGTATTCGACGTGCGCGGTATTGATGGTAATACCACGAGCTTTTTCTTCCGGTGCGCTGTCGATCTTGTCGAATTCAACAGCAGCCGAACCGAAAACTTCGGAGCAGACGCGAGTCAGAGCAGCGGTCAGCGTGGTTTTACCGTGGTCAACGTGACCAATGGTGCCAACGTTGACGTGCGGGAGGGAACGATCAAATTTTTCTTTAGCCACGACAAATAACTCCTAGCCTAAAGGCGCTGAATCAGCCTTGTTTTTTGGTTACAGTTTCGACGATGTGCGACGGAGCTGTATTGTATTTTTTGAATTCCATAGAGTAGCTTGCGCGACCCTGAGACATGGAGCGAACGTCGGTCGCATAACCGAACATCTCACCCAACGGAACCTCGGCACGAATTACTTTGCCGGAAACCGTATCTTCCATACCCAGAATCATGCCGCGACGGCGGTTAAGGTCGCCCATCACGTCACCCATATAGTCTTCAGGCGTAACAACCTCTACCGCCATGATCGGCTCAAGCAGCTCACCACCGCCCTTCTGGGCCAGTTGCTTGGTCGCCATGGAAGCAGCCACCTTAAACGCCATCTCGTTCGAGTCGACGTCATGGTAGGAACCATCAAACACGGTAGCCTTCAGGCCGATCAGCGGATAACCGGCAACAACGCCGTTCTTCATCTGCTCTTCGATACCCTTCTGGATAGCCGGGATGTATTCCTTGGGAACAACACCACCTACCACTTCGTTTACGAATTGCAGACCTTCCTGACCTTCGTCAGCAGGTGCAAAACGGATCCAGCAGTGACCGAACTGGCCACGACCGCCGGATTGACGAACGAACTTGCCTTCGATTTCACAGTTCTTCGTGATGCGCTCACGATAGGAAACCTGAGGCTTGCCGATGTTGGCTTCGACGTTGAACTCACGGCGCATCCGGTCAACCAGGATGTCCAGGTGCAGCTCGCCCATGCCAGAGATGATCGTTTGACCAGTCTCTTCATCAGTCTTGACGCGGAAAGACGGGTCTTCCTGAGCAAGTTTGCCCAGTGCGATACCCATTTTTTCCTGGTCATCCTTGGTTTTAGGCTCAACGGCAACCGAAATAACCGGCTCCGGGAAGTCCATACGAACCAGGATGATTGGCTTGTCAGCGTTGCACAAGGTCTCACCAGTGGTGACGTCCTTCATGCCGATCAAGGCCGCGATGTCACCAGCGCGCACTTCCTTGATCTCTTCGCGGGCGTTTGCGTGCATCTGCACCATACGACCCACACGCTCTTTCTTGCCCTTGACCGAGTTGATCACGCCGTCGCCGGATGCCAACACGCCCGAGTAAACACGGACGAAAGTCAAGGTACCCACGAATGGGTCGGTAGCGATCTTGAACGCCAGAGCCGAGAACGGCTCGTTGTCGTCTGCATGACGCTCCATCAGGATTTCTTCGTTATCAGGATCGGAACCCTTGATAGCTGGAATATCGATTGGAGCCGGCAGGTAGTCGATCACGGCGTCGAGAACCAGGGGAACACCCTTGTTCTTGAAGGAAGAACCGCAAACAGCAAGAACGATCTCACCAGCGATAGTACGCTGACGCAGAGCGGCCTTGATTTCCTCGTTGGTGAGTTCTTCACCCTCAAGGTACTTGTTCATCAGCTCTTCGCTGGCTTCGGCCGCAGCCTCGACCATGTTGCTGCGCCACTCGTCAGCCAGTTCCTGCAGTTCAGCAGGGATAGGCTCACGACGTGGAACCATACCCTTGTCGGCATCGTTCCAGTAAACAGCTTCCATGGACATCAGATCGATCTGACCCTGGAAGTTGTCTTCGGCACCAATGGCCAGCTGGATCGGCACCGGGGTGTGACCCAGACGCTGCTTGATCTGAGCGATTACGCGCAGAAAGTTCGCACCAGCACGGTCCATCTTGTTCACGTAAACGATACGTGGAACGCCGTACTTGTTGGCTTGACGCCATACGGTTTCGGACTGCGGCTCTACGCCAGAAGTACCACAGAACACAACGACCGCGCCGTCGAGCACACGCAGGGAACGCTCAACTTCAATGGTGAAGTCAACGTGGCCCGGGGTGTCAATAACGTTGAAACGGTATTGGTCTTTGTGTTGCTTCTCGGAACCCTGCCAGAAGGCAGTAATAGCAGCAGAAGTAATGGTAATACCACGCTCCTGCTCCTGAACCATCCAGTCCGTGGTCGCGGCGCCGTCATGCACCTCGCCCATTTTGTGGCTTTTGCCGGTGTAAAAAAGGACGCGCTCGGTGGTGGTGGTTTTACCAGCATCCACGTGAGCGACGATACCAATGTTACGGTAGCGGCCAATCGGAGTAGTACGAGCCATAAAGCCCTCGCAAAATTAGTGACGCTGAAATTAGAAGCGGTAGTGCGAGAAAGCCTTGTTGGCCTCAGCCATACGGTGCACGTCTTCACGCTTCTTGACCGCAGCACCTTTACCTTCGGCAGCGTCCAGCAGTTCGCCAGCCAAACGCAGTGCCATTGACTTCTCACCGCGCTTGCGCGCGAAGTCTACCAGCCAACGCATTGCCAGAGCATTACGACGGGACGGACGAACTTCGACAGGAACCTGGTAAGTAGCACCGCCTACACGGCGCGACTTTACTTCGACCAGCGGAGCGATGGCGTCGAGAGCTTTCTCGAAGATTTCCAGGGGGTCGCTGTTCTTACGTTCTTTAACCTTTTCCAGCGCGCCATAAACGATACGCTCGGCAACGGCTTTCTTGCCGCTTTCCATTACGTGGTTCATGAACTTGGCCAGAATCTGGCTGCCGTATTTTGGATCGTCAAGCACTTCGCGCTTGGCTGCTACGCGTCTTCTTGGCATGGATAAGCCCTCAAACGGTCTTCAGGTTAGCTCGGGACCACCATCCTGCGAGGGATGCGCCCGACCTTACTCTTATCGACTCAGAAAAATAGAAATCTGCAATTTCAAACAGAAGCCAAAAACTACTTAGGCTTCTTGGTACCGTATTTCGAGCGACCCTGGTTACGACCTTTAACGCCGGAAGTATCCAAAGA
>NZ_JAHPJG010000012.1:0-12746 GCF_020515755.1 Pseudomonas sp. B20 | reverse complement strand
ACGAGGAAACCTCGAAACCGTTGGTCAGGCGCACACGGCAGACTTTACGCAATGCCGAGTTAGGTTTTTTCGGCGTGGTGGTATACACACGAGTGCACACACCGCGACGTTGCGGGCAGTTCTGCAGCGCAGGTACGTCGGATTTCTCGACGATACGCTTACGCGGCTGACGTACCAGCTGGTTGATAGTTGCCATCTACTAGCTCCACTGTTGTCTTGCGACGCTATTGTCTTACAAGAAAAGCAAATGACAGGGCACAGGCCCCGCCAAATTTAGGGGTACAAGAGTCTAAAGAGGATCCCGCCCCCAGTCAAGACAAAGCCCCGACGTCCTCAACGGGCAAACAACACGAAAACGTGCTGTCTGCCAGATGAAAAATGCCGAGGCTCTGGTCTCAATTACCGCTGGAGTTCAACGCTTCCGTCAGAGCTGCTTCTACTTCGCTCGCGCTGACACGGGTCGGTTTGTCCATTTCACGACGACGCTTGCGCTCGCTGTGATAAGCCAGACCGGTACCGGCCGGGATCAAACGACCCACGACCACGTTTTCCTTCAGGCCGCGCAGGTAATCGCGCTTGCCGGTCACAGCCGCTTCGGTCAGTACGCGGGTTGTCTCCTGGAAGGAGGCCGCGGAGATGAACGACTCGGTGGACAGCGATGCCTTGGTGATACCCAGCAACACGCGAGTGAACTTGGAAACAAACTTGTCTTCCGTGCTCAAACGCTCGTTTTCTACCAGTACGTGAGTCAATTCCATCTGGTCGCCCTTGATGAAACTGGAATCGCCAGACTCGGCAATCTCAACCTTACGCAGCATCTGACGCAGAATCGTCTCGATGTGCTTGTCGTTGATCTTCACGCCCTGCAGACGGTATACGTCCTGAATCTCGTTGACGATGTACTTGGCCAGCGCACTCACACCCAGCAGACGCAGGATGTCGTGTGGGTCGCTCGGGCCGTCCGAGATAACTTCGCCGCGGTTCACTTGCTCGCCTTCGAAGACGTTCAGGTGACGCCACTTCGGAATCAGCTCCTCGTACGGATCGCTACCGTCGTTCGGGGTAATGACCAGACGGCGCTTGCCTTTGGTCTCTTTACCGAATGCGATGGTACCGCTGACTTCTGCAAGGATCGACGCCTCTTTCGGACGACGCGCTTCGAACAGGTCGGCAACACGCGGCAGACCACCGGTGATGTCACGAGTCTTCGAAGTTTCCTGCGGAATACGAGCGATAACATCACCGATCGCGATCTGCGCACCGTCAGCAACACCAACAAGGGCGTTGGCCGGCAGGAAGTACTGGGCCGGTACGTCAGTACCTGGCAGAAGCAGATCCTTGCCATCCAGACCGACCATCTTCACAGCAGGACGGATGTCCTTGCCGGCAGCAGGGCGGTCTTTGGCGTCGAGCACTTCAATGTTGGTCATACCGGTCAATTCGTCTGTCTGACGCTTGATCGTGATGCCTTCTTCCATGCCTACGTAGGTAACAGTACCTTTCATCTCGGTGACGATTGGGTGAGTGTGCGGATCCCACTTGGCCACGATAGAGCCAGCGTCGACCTTGTCGCCCTCCTTCACCGAAATCACTGCACCGTATGGCAGCTTGTAACGCTCACGCTCGCGACCGAAGTCATCTGCGATTGCCAGCTCACCGGAGCGGGATACCGCAACCAGGTGACCATCAACACGCTCGACGTGCTTCAGGTTGTGCAGACGGACAGTACCGCCATTCTTCACCTGAACGCTGTCGGCTGCCGAGGTCCGGCTTGCCGCGCCACCGATGTGGAACGTACGCATTGTCAGCTGGGTACCCGGCTCACCGATCGACTGTGCAGCGATTACGCCGACAGCTTCACCGATGTTGACCTGGTGACCGCGTGCCAGGTCGCGACCGTAGCACTTGGCGCAGATGCCGTAGCGGGTTTCGCAGCTGATTGGCGAACGAACGATGACTTCGTCGATGCTGTTCAGCTCGATGAACTCGACCCACTTCTCGTCTACCAGCGTGCCTGCAGGCACGATGACCTCTTCTGTACCCGGCTTGAACACGTCACGGGCAATGACTCGCCCCAGTACGCGCTCACCCAGCGGCTCTACAACGTCACCGCCTTCAATGTGCGGAGTCATCAGCAGACCGTGCTCGGTACCGCAATCAACCTCGGTAACCACCAGATCCTGCGCGACGTCTACCAGACGGCGTGTCAGATAACCGGAGTTAGCGGTTTTCAATGCAGTATCCGCAAGACCCTTACGAGCACCGTGAGTAGAGATGAAGTACTGAAGTACGCTCAAGCCTTCACGGAAGTTCGCAGTGATCGGCGTTTCGATGATGGAGCCGTCAGGCTTGGCCATCAGACCACGCATACCGGCCAGCTGACGAATCTGGGCAGCAGAACCACGCGCCCCGGAGTCAGCCATCATGTACATCGAGTTGAAGGATTCCTGATCAACTTCGACGCCGTGACGGTCGATAACGCGTTCTTTGGACAGGTTCGACATCATCGCTTTCGAGACTTCGTCGTTCGCCTTGGACCAAAGGTCGATTACCTTGTTGTACTTCTCGCCCTGGGTTACCAGGCCGGAGGCGTACTGACTTTCGATCTCTTTAACTTCTTCGGTGGCCGCGTCGATGATGCGAGCTTTTTCATCAGGGATAACGAAGTCGTTAACGCCGATGGAAACACCCGAAATGGTCGAGTAGGCAAAACCGGTGTACATCAACTGGTCAGCGAAGATAACGGTCTCTTTCAGGCCAACCACGCGATAGCACTGGTTGATCAGCTTGGAGATCGCCTTCTTCTTCATCGGCTGGTTGACGACGTCGTATGACAGGCCGGCCGGAACCACCTGGAACAGCAGCGCACGGCCGACAGTGGTGTCGACGATGCGGGTGTTCTTGACGCTGCCACCATCACGGTCGTTGACCGTTTCGTGGATACGAACCTTGACCTTGGCGTGCAGAGCCGCTTCGCCGGCGCGGAATACGCGGTCGACTTCCTGCAGGTCCGCAAATACACGACCTTCGCCCTTGGCGTTGATCGCTTCGCGAGTCATGTAGTACAGACCCAGTACAACGTCCTGCGAAGGAACGATGATTGGCTCACCGTTGGCTGGCGACAGAATGTTGTTGGTCGACATCATCAGCGCGCGCGCTTCGAGCTGAGCTTCCAGCGTCAGAGGCACGTGAACGGCCATCTGGTCACCGTCGAAGTCGGCGTTGTACGCAGCACAGACCAGCGGGTGCAGCTGAATAGCTTTACCTTCGATCAGTACCGGTTCAAACGCCTGGATGCCCAGACGGTGAAGCGTCGGCGCACGGTTCAGAAGCACCGGGTGTTCGCGAATCACTTCAGCGAGAACGTCCCAGACCTCTGGCAGCTCGCGCTCGACCATCTTCTTGGCAGCTTTGATGGTCGTAGCCAGGCCACGCATTTCCAGCTTGCCGAAAATGAACGGCTTGAACAGCTCGAGAGCCATCTTTTTCGGCAGACCGCACTGGTGCAGACGCAGGGTCGGACCTACGGTAATTACCGAACGACCCGAGTAGTCAACACGCTTACCGAGCAAGTTCTGACGGAAACGACCCTGCTTACCCTTGATCATGTCAGCCAGGGATTTCAGAGGACGCTTGTTCGAACCAGTGATCGCACGACCGCGACGGCCGTTGTCGAGCAGTGCATCGACCGCTTCCTGCAGCATGCGCTTTTCGTTGCGCACGATGATATCGGGAGCGGACAGATCCAGCAGGCGCTTCAGACGGTTGTTACGGTTGATCACTCGACGATACAGATCGTTGAGGTCGGACGTCGCGAAACGGCCACCGTCAAGCGGAACCAGAGGACGCAGATCTGGCGGCAGAACCGGCAGAACGGTCAGCACCATCCACTCAGGAAGGTTGCCGGAACCCTGGAAGGCTTCCATCAATTTCAGACGCTTGGACAGCTTCTTGATTTTGGTCTCGGAATTGGTTTGCGGAATTTCTTCGCGCAGACGGCCAATTTCGTGCTCCAGATCAATAGCGTGCAGCAGCTCGCGGACAGCCTCGGCACCCATGCGGGCATCGAAGTCGTCACCGAACTCTTCGAGCGCTTCGAAGTACTGCTCGTCGTTCAGCAGCTGACCTTTTTCAAGGGTGGTCATGCCTGGATCGATAACGACATAGCTCTCGAAGTAGAGAACACGTTCGATATCACGCAGGGTCATGTCCATCAGCAAACCGATACGGGACGGCAGCGATTTCAGGAACCAGATGTGGGCAACCGGCGAAGCCAGCTCGATGTGAGCCATGCGCTCGCGACGAACCTTGGCCAGTGCTACTTCAACACCGCACTTTTCGCAGATGACACCACGGTGCTTCAGGCGCTTGTACTTACCGCACAGGCACTCGTAATCTTTTACCGGGCCAAAGATCTTGGCGCAGAACAGACCGTCACGTTCAGGCTTGAACGTACGGTAGTTAATGGTTTCCGGCTTTTTAACTTCACCGAACGACCAAGAGCGGATCATCTCAGGCGATGCAAGTCCGATACGGATTGCGTCGAACTCTTCGACTTGACCCTGGTTTTTCAGCAAATTCAGTAGGTCTTTCAAGGCTTTTCCTCCTGGCGGAGCAGGGAGCAGGCATTACCGCCCTGCCCCCGATTCGCGTCACGTGTTATTCGGTTTCCAGATCGATATCGATACCGAGCGAACGGATTTCTTTGATCAACACGTTGAAAGACTCGGGCATGCCCGGCTCCATACGGTGATCGCCGTCCACGATGTTTTTGTACATCTTGGTACGACCGTTCACATCGTCCGACTTCACTGTGAGCATTTCCTGCAGAGTGTACGCCGCGCCGTATGCTTCCAGCGCCCACACTTCCATCTCCCCGAAACGCTGACCACCGAACTGTGCCTTACCACCCAGCGGCTGCTGGGTAACCAGGCTGTACGAACCAGTGGAACGCGCGTGCATCTTGTCGTCCACCAAGTGGTTCAGCTTCAGCATGTACATGTAGCCAACCGTTACAGCACGTTCAAACTTGTTGCCGGTACGACCGTCGAACAGCTGCATCTGGCCGCTTTCCGGCATATCTGCCAGCTTGAGCATTGCCTTGATTTCGCTTTCCTTGGCACCGTCGAAAACCGGGGTAGCCATCGGTACGCCGTTACGCAGGTTCTTCGCGAGGTCCAGAATCTCGTTGTCGGTGAGGTCTTCCAGAGACTCCTGACGACCGCCGATTTCGTTATAGATCTCGTTGAGGAACTTGCGCAGCTCAGCAACTTTACGCTGCTCTTCAAGCATGCGGTTGATCTTCTCGCCCAGACCTTTGGCCGCGAGGCCCAGGTGGGTTTCGAGAATCTGACCAACGTTCATACGCGAAGGTACGCCCAGCGGGTTGAGGACGATATCGACCGGCGTGCCATTGGCATCGTGCGGCATGTCTTCAACCGGCATGATCACAGAGACCACACCCTTGTTACCGTGACGACCGGCCATCTTATCGCCCGGCTGGATGCGGCGACGGATTGCCAGGTAGACCTTGACGATTTTCAGAACGCCTGGAGCCAGGTCATCGCCCTGCTGCAGTTTGCGTTTCTTGTCTTCGAACTTGTCATCCAGAAGACGGCGACGATCAACGATGTAGGCCTGAGCCTTTTCGAGCTGCTCGTTGAGAGCGTCTTCAGCCATGCGCAGCTTGAACCACTGACCATGCTCAAGACCATCAAGCACTTCGTTGGTGATTTCCTGGCCCTTCTTGAGGCCAGCGCCGCCTTCAGCTACACGACCCACCAGCGCAGAGCGCAGACGTTCGAAAGTAGCGCCTTCGACAATACGGAACTCTTCGTTCAGATCCTTGCGGATCTCGTCGAGTTGCGATTTCTCGATGGACAGGGCACGCGCATCACGCTCGACACCATCACGGGTGAAGACCTGAACGTCAATGACAGTACCTTTGGTACCGGTTGGTACGCGCAGGGAGGTGTCTTTAACGTCGCTGGCCTTCTCACCGAAGATCGCGCGCAACAGTTTTTCTTCCGGAGTCAGCTGGGTCTCGCCTTTCGGAGTGACCTTACCGACCAGGATGTCGCCGGCGCCGACTTCGGCACCTACATAAACGATACCCGCTTCGTCCAGCTTGTTCAGAGCAGCTTCACCCACGTTAGGGATGTCAGCCGTGATTTCCTCTGGCCCAAGCTTGGTGTCACGCGCCACACAGGTCAGTTCCTGAATGTGGATCGTGGTGAAGCGGTCTTCCTGAACGACACGCTCAGAAAGACAGATGGAGTCTTCGAAGTTGAAACCGTTCCAGGCCATGAACGCGATGCGCATGTTCTGACCCAGCGCCAGTTCACCCATGTCGGTGGACGGGCCGTCAGCCATGATGTCGCTACGCTGAACACGGTCACCCTTGCTGACCAGCGGACGCTGGTTGATGCAGGTGTTCTGGTTCGAACGGGTATATTTGGTCAGGTTGTAGATGTCTACACCCGCCTCACCTGTTTCAACTTCATCATCGGCAACGCGAACAACGATACGGCTGGCGTCAACCGAGTCGATCACACCACCACGACGAGCCACGACGCAAACGCCGGAGTCGCGAGCAACGTTGCGCTCCATACCAGTACCTACCAGCGGCTTGTCGGCACGCAGAGTAGGAACAGCCTGACGCTGCATGTTCGAACCCATCAACGCACGGTTGGCGTCATCGTGCTCGAGGAACGGAATCAGCGATGCGGCTACCGAGACAACCTGCTTGGGCGAAACGTCCATCAGGGTGACATCGGCTGGCGCCTTGACGGTGAATTCGTTCAAGTGACGCACAGCAACCAGCTCGTCGATCAGCTCTTGCTTGTCGTTCATTGCGGCCGAAGCCTGGGCAATGACGTGGTCCGCTTCTTCGATCGCCGAAAGGAAGACGATCTCTTCGGTGACCAGACCTTCCTTGACCACACGGTACGGGCTCTCGAGGAAGCCGTACTGGTTGGTGCGCGCATAGGCCGCCAGGGAGTTGATCAGACCGATGTTCGGACCTTCAGGCGTCTCGATCGGGCACACACGGCCGTAGTGAGTCGGGTGAACGTCTCGAACTTCAAAGCCAGCGCGCTCACGCGTCAGACCGCCAGGGCCGAGTGCGGAAACACGACGCTTGTGCGTGATCTCGGACAGCGGGTTGTTCTGGTCCATGAACTGGGAAAGCTGGCTGGAACCGAAGAACTCTTTGACCGCCGCCGCAACAGGTTTGGCGTTGATCAGGTCCTGAGGCATCAGGCCTTCGCTTTCTGCCATCGACAGACGTTCTTTGACAGCGCGCTCGACACGGACCAGACCAACACGGAACTGGTTCTCGGCCATCTCGCCGACGCAACGAACGCGACGGTTACCGAGGTGGTCGATGTCATCGACGATGCCTTTGCCGTTGCGGATATCAACGAGGGTCTTGAGGACCGCTACGATGTCTTCCTTGCACAGCACGCCCGAGCCTTCGATTTCGGTACGACCGATACGACGGTTGAACTTCATACGGCCTACAGCAGACAGGTCGTAGCGCTCAGGGCTGAAGAACAGGTTGTTGAACAGTGTTTCAGCAGCATCCTTGGTTGGCGGCTCGCCAGGACGCATCATGCGATAGATCTCGACCAGCGCTTCCAGTTGGTTGCTGGTGGAGTCGATCTTCAGTGTGTCGGAGACGAACGGACCGCAATCGATGTCGTTGGTGTACAACGTTTCGATACGAACAACCTGAGCCTTGGCGATCTTGGCCAGGATTTCGGTGTTCAGCTCGGTGTTGCACTCGGCAATGATCTCACCGGTTGCCGGATGCACGATGACCTTGGCTGTAGTACGACCCAGGACGTAGTCCAGAGGCACTTCCAGCTCTTTGATCCCGGCCTTTTCCAGCTGGTTGATGTGACGGGCAGTGATACGACGACCCTGCTCGACAATGACCTTGCCCTTGTCGTCCAGGATATCCAGAACGGCAATTTCACCACGCAGGCGCTGAGGCACCAGCTCCAGGCTCAGGTTTTCACCGCGCACATGGAATACGTTGGTGGTGTAGAAAGCATCAAGCACTTGCTCGGTGGTGTAACCCAGAGCGCGCAGAAGTACGGACGCAGGCAGCTTGCGACGACGGTCGATACGGACGAATACGCAGTCTTTCGGATCGAACTCGAAGTCCAGCCACGAACCGCGGTAAGGAATGATACGAGCGGAGTACAGCAGCTTGCCGGAGCTGTGCGTCTTGCCACGGTCGTGGTCGAAGAATACGCCAGGCGAACGGTGAAGCTGAGACACGATAACGCGCTCGGTGCCATTGATTACAAAGGTACCGTTCTCAGTCATCAGGGGGATTTCACCCATGTAGACTTCTTGCTCTTTGATATCCTTGATCGCTTTGTTCGACGATTCTTTGTCGAAAATGATCAGACGGACCTTGACTCGCAGAGGTACTGCGTAAGTCACACCGCGCAGCACGCATTCCTTGACATCAAATGCCGGTTCGCCCAAGCGATAACCTACATACTCCAGCGCAGCATTGCCGGAGTAGCTGATGATCGGGAAAACGGATTTGAAGGCTGCATGCAGACCGACGTCGCGGAACTGATCTTTGGTCGCTCCCGCCTGCAGGAATTCGCGATACGAATCCAGCTGGATGGCCAAAAGATACGGCACATCCATTACGTCCGGCAACTTGCTAAAGTCCTTGCGGATACGTTTTTTCTCAGTATATGAGTAAGCCATCAGCGTTCCCCAGCTTGGTCACCTGCTTGTTTGGCTCCCTCCCGACGGAAGCAGCCAGAAAATCTTGCAAACCCCTTGGTTTGCGCCACCGCCATCGGTGGATGCCACACGTTACAGACGTTGACAGCGCCAATCGTCTATAACGGAAAAAGGCCGGTGGCAAAAGCCACCAGCCATCAGCCTTTCGCTAAACGCGTGGGCTGGACACTCAAAATCGATGCTTATTTCAGCTCGACTTTAGCGCCTGCTTCTTCCAGGGTAGCTTTTGCTTTGTCAGCTGCGTCTT
The DNA here is from genome assembly GCF_020515755.1 of Pseudomonas sp. B20. Taxonomy (NCBI): domain Bacteria; kingdom Pseudomonadati; phylum Pseudomonadota; class Gammaproteobacteria; order Pseudomonadales; family Pseudomonadaceae; genus Pseudomonas; species Pseudomonas sp. B20. The sequence goes on along the minus strand of NZ_JAHPJG010000012.1, from coordinate 3,727 downwards.
TCGACACTGCTTCCAGAACCTGGGCAGGAGCGCCGTCAACTACAGCCTTGGCTTCTTTCAGGCCCAGACCGGTCAGTTCACGAACTGCCTTGATCACGTTTACTTTCTTCTCGCCAGCTTCCAGCAGCATGACGTTGAATTCAGTTTGTTCTTCAACAACAGCAGCTGCAGCAGCTGGACCAGCAGAGCCGGCAGCAGCAGTAACGCCGAACTTCTCTTCGAAAGCCTTGATCAGCTCTACAACCTGCAGAACGGACATTTCAGCTACGGCGTTAAGGATATCGTCTTGAGAGATGGACATGACTCAATTTCCTGAATTGGGGGACGGCCTACGCGACCATCAAAATAAACAAAAATACGCGAAAAGATCTGACTCAGCCTTAGGCTGCAGCTGCTTCTTTTTGGTCGCGAACAGCCGCCAGAGTACGAGCCAACTTGCTGGTAGCGCCTTGAATCACGCTCATCAGCTGAGAAATTGCTTCGTTACGGGTCGGCAGGCTTGCCAGTACATCGATCTGATTAGCTGCGAGGAACTTGCCCTCGAACGCAGCTGCCTTGATCTCGAACTTGTCCTGACCTTTAGCGAATTCCTTGAACAAACGGGCAGCAGCGCCAGGATGTTCGTTGGAGAACGCGATCAAGGTCGGGCCAGTGAACACGTCGTTGAGGACACTGAATTCAGTGTCAGCAACAGCGCGCTTGAGCAGGGTGTTACGTACAACACGTACGTAAACGCCAGCTTCACGAGCCTCTTTACGGAGTCCGGTCATTGCGCCAACCGTCACGCCACGGGCATCAGCCACGACAGCGGACAGACCAGCTTTGGCAGCCTCGTTGACTTCAGCGACGATGGCCTTCTTGTCTTCGAGTTTAATTGCCACGGGTTTAACTCCTGCTTGTTACCGTTTCATCCGACCGAAGCCAGATGTCGTTTTGGTGTCTGATTCGGTAAGGAACCGGGAGCACCATCTGCGTAGGCTTGAGGTTTAAGACTTGCGTCGCCTACGGTCTTGGATAGCCCCCGCCAGGCAGGGACCCCAATCTTTCAAACGGTACGGCAATCGCTCACCGTACCATTTTGTCTTACGCTTCCAACGAACCTTGGTCGATGACCAGGCCTGGGCCCATAGTGGTGCTCAGGGTGATGCGCTTGACGTAAATACCTTTCGAAGAAGCAGGCTTGATACGCTTCAGATCAGCGATCAGGGCTTCAACGTTTTCCTTCAGCTTGACAGCGTCGAAACCGACCTTGCCAACGGAAGTGTGGATGATGCCGTTTTTGTCGGTACGATAACGAACCTGACCAGCCTTGGCGTTCTTGACGGCGGTAGCGACGTCAGGAGTAACGGTGCCGACTTTCGGGTTAGGCATCAGACCGCGAGGACCGAGAACCTGACCCAGCTGACCCACAACGCGCATTGCGTCAGGGGAAGCGATAACGACGTCGTAGTTCAGATCGCCAGCTTTCATTTCAGCGGCCAGATCGTCCATACCAACGCGGTCAGCGCCGGCAGCCAGAGCAGCTTCAGCAGCAGGGCCCTGGGTGAATACTGCAACGCGTACAGTTTTACCGGTGCCGTGCGGCAGTACGGTAGCGCTACGTACGACCTGGTCGGATTTACGAGGATCAACACCCAGGTTGACAGCGACGTCGATCGACTCGCTGAACTTGACAGTCGACAGCTCGGTGAGCAACGCAGCGGCGTCTACAAAATTGTAAGACTTGCCAGCTTCGATTTTCTCGGCGATTGCCTTTTGACGCTTGGTCAGCTTAGCCATTACACACCCTCCACGTTAAGGCCCATGCTACGAGCGGAACCGGCGATGGTACGCACGGCCGCTTCCATGTCAGCTGCAGTCAGATCCGCATTTTTTGCTTTAGCGATATCTTCCAGCTGAGCACGAGTCACGGTGCCAACTTTAACGGTGTTCGGGCGAGCCGAGCCGCTGGTCAAGCCTGCAGCTTTCTTCAGCAGAACCGATGCAGGGGTACTTTTTGTTTCGAAAGTGAAGCTACGGTCGCTGTATACAGTGATGATCACTGGAGTCGGCAAGCCTGGCTCAATACCCTGAGTACGGGCGTTGAACGCTTTGCAGAATTCCATGATGTTCACACCGTGCTGACCCAGAGCAGGACCAACTGGCGGGCTTGGGTTAGCCTGAGCGGCTTTCACTTGCAGCTTGATGTATGCGGTTATCTTCTTGGCCATGAGGCACTCCAATTACGGGTTCAAGCGCCAATACAGGCTCCCCGGTTACTTACGCGTATATCCCAGTGACGAAAAAACCCCACAGCCTTGGGCTGCGGGGTATGGGATTCCAGCTCAGTTATGCCTTTTCGACCTGACTGAACTCTAGCTCTACCGGAGTAGAACGTCCGAAAATGAGCACCGCCACTTGAATCCGGCTCTTTTCGTAGTTAACTTCTTCGACCGTGCCATTGAAATCGGCGAACGGACCGTCGGTGACACGAACAACCTCACCTGGTTCGAACAGCGTTTTCGGCTTCGGCTTGTCGCTACCGTCAGCGACGCGACGCAGAATCGCTTCTGCCTCTTTATCAGTGATCGGAGCTGGCTTATCAGCGGTACCGCCGATGAAGCCCATGACACGCGGGGTGTCCTTGACCAAGTGCCAAGTACCCTCATTCATGTCCATCTGAACAAGCACATAACCAGGGAAGAACTTGCGCTCACTTTTGCGCTTCTGGCCATTACGCATTTCAACCACTTCTTCAGTGGGAACCAGAATTTCGCCGAAGCCATCTTCCATGCCTGCCAGCTTCACACGCTCGACCAACGAGCGCATGACATGCTTCTCGTAACCCGAGTAAGCATGCACTACGTACCAACGCTTAGCCACGGGACACCCTTAGCCAACTATCAAGGAAACAAGCCAGCCGAGCAGGGAATCAAGCCCCCACAACAGCAACGCCATAACCAGCACAACAGCCACAACGATCAACGTGGTTTGAGTGGTTTCTTGGCGAGTAGGCCATACGACTTTACGGATCTCGGCACGGGCTTCTTTCGCCAAAACGAAGAAGGCCTTACCTTTGCCTGTCTGCAGCGCTACAAATGCAGCAGCTGCGGCAATCACAAGGAGAGCGAGAACGCGATACAGGATCGGCTCAGCAGAATAATACTGATTGCCGACAACACCCACGACAACCAAAACGACTACCAGGAGCCACTTCAGCATATCAAAGCGAGAGTCTGATGCTTCAGCCTTGGGATTCATCTACGGAGATCCTGTGAAAAGAAAGCCAGATTACATCTAGGGAATCTGGCAGGTCAGGAGGGAATCGAACCCCCAACCTACGGTTTTGGAGACCGTCGCTCTGCCAATTGAGCTACTGACCTAAAAGCAAAATCAGGCCGACCATTATGCGGACCTGACGAGAGTTTTTCAACACCTTATTCGAAGAGCACCTAACAGGCAGTACGGCCCGAACAAGATTTAGACGGCGCACGCAGCGCGGAACCGCCTAAAACAAAGGCAGATATTTTCATATCTGCCTTTATCAATGGAGCTCTTGAGCGGATTTGAACCGCTGACCTCACCCTTACCAAGGGTGTGCTCTACCAACTGAGCTACAAGAGCAAAACACTGTGCATGAACCACAAGCCTGGAGCGGGTAGCGGGAATCGAACCCGCATCATCAGCTTGGAAGGCTGAGGTTCTACCACTAAACTATACCCGCACAACTTGCAGCTCGCGCTAAATC
>NZ_JAHPJG010000011.1:0-2377 GCF_020515755.1 Pseudomonas sp. B20 | reverse complement strand
CTCCTAAGCGAGGCAGCATTCTCAACTCATGCCGCCCTTCTGTCAACCTTTTTCTCAGTAAAAACCTGAGGTTACATGCGTTGACTACTACCACTCCGTTCGTGAGACTTTCACCTCACTGCGAAGCGGGCGCCATTCTATGTAAACTAATCAGCAGTTGCAATGCCCTCGCACGACATTATTTGATTTTTTAATTGCGGGAAATCCTGACTCAGCTGACTGATCAAGCCAGCTTCGACAAGGCGTCGGCTTTCCGGGACGATTTTCAGCCAGTAGGCGGTCGCCCCGCTCGTTTGCAAGGGCTGAAATTGAGACTGGATATCCAGACTGTTCAATCGCTGTTCTACCAGGCGCGCATCCTCTTGCCTGGCAAAGCCACCGACGTACAGACATTTGGTATCAGGATCGTGAGACACCCGCCCGGCATCCGACTCGCTGAGCAGACGAATATCCTGCTGAGAAGCACGGTGCAACGACAAGGGCATGACCTCTTTGGCCCTGAGCGGAGCCTCCTGCTGATGCCAGATGTAATAAAAGGCATTAAGCATCAACAGCAGAAGAAATAACCAACGCATAAAGACCTCAACGCAAAGGGCAGGCGAGAGCCAGCCCCACGAAGACCAGATCAGGAACGATACGGGCTCCTGGCAGCACATCCGCAATCAGGGCAGCATCGCCGCCAGTCACAAAAATAGCAAAGTCGTCACCCCAATACCCTCGGGCTATCTCGACCTGAGTCACTGCGAACCCCCGAAGCATCAGCGAACAGCCGCGCTCTACCGCTTCTGCGGTTGCGCGCCCGGGAACAAGACGAACCAAAGCCCGTTCCGCCTCTGTATCGTCATATCTGATGCGACGGGTATGGGTGCGCAGCTGATTGCGCATCAATGGCATCCCTGGACAGATGAAACCACCAAGATGCGCGCCGTCGGCGTCGACGAAATCAGAGGTCACTGCAGTGCCCAGATCAATCACCAGGCATGCACGCTTGACAAGGTGGTAAGCACCCACGAAAGCCAGCCAGCGATCCAGGCCGAGGCGCTCGAAATCGTCATAGCCGTTAATCACGCCTCCCAGCTCACGGGCAGGCACTGCGCAAACGGGAGCAACGGAGAACGCGTCGGCCAGCACAGAAACCAGACGCGCTGTTTCTTCAGCGCTGCGGACACTTACCAGACGGCAGTCGCTGAACGTTGTATCCGGCAGATTACGCAGGTGCTCCAACAAGGCTGCGTCAGAGTCAACGACACCAACGCTGACCACTGCTGCATCGCTTTTAGCGGTAATACGCCACTTGATGAAGCTGTTGCCACAATCGAGCTCAAGAATCATCTCGCAACCTCAGGCTCAGCTCTCCACCACTAAAGCTTTTTTCCACACCATTGACTTCCAACCGCAGCGCTCCAAGCGAGTCGACCCCTAACACTACGCCCTCCACGACATCTACTCCCGAGAGCAACTTGACTGCAGCCCCCTGCCACAAATGCCCGCGCTCCCACTCCTTCTGAAATGCCGCAAAGCCTTCCTTGCGATGAACCGTCATGAGAGCCTCAAGCTGTGTGCTTATACGAGCAGCGACCTGATTGCGATCAACAAGGTCGCCTGTTTCGAGCCTGACCGACGTCCACAGCTGATCGACCTCGCTGGTGGAGCGCATGTTTACGTTCACCCCTATCCCGATGATCACATGACACACGTCCGCAGGATCGCCAATCAGTTCGAGCAAAATGCCGGCGATCTTTTGCCTGCCAACGAGCACGTCATTTGGCCATTTAAGGCCTGCGCCCTGCACGCCCATATCACGCAGCACATTCATTACCGCGAGCCCCACCAACAAGCTGAGACCCTCCAACTGACGCATCCCGCCATCGATACGCAGGACCAGGCTGTAATACAGATTTTCAGCAAATGGACTGACCCACGTTCGACCACGCCGCCCTCTTCCGGAGGTCTGCTGCTCGGCCATTACCAGTACAGGCATGGCAACGCCTTGAGTGATCAGACGTGCGGCCTCAGCGTTGGTAGAGTCGATGGAATCGTAAGTGCGTACAGACCAGTTGGCAGGAAAGCCTGACTGCTCGATACCGGAGGGACTTAGAAGAGAAATGGGCGTTGCGAGTCTATAGCCACGACCACGCACCTTGTGGACATCTATACCCAGATCCGCCTCAAGCTGCTGAAGCTGCTTCCAGACAGCACTGCGACTTATGCCGAGGGCATCACCCAATACCTGCCCAGAATGAAACGCACCATCGGCAAGAAGCTTTAACAAGGTCAGCATTTGGAATCGCCTGGCAATAAGGCACGCATCATAGCCACGCAGAAGCATGATGCATAGAAACGAAAACGTCTTTTCACGCTGGTTTTTGCAGGCACT